>CAZBLS010000006.1:8842-35523 GCA_964492705.1 uncultured Oscillospiraceae bacterium
AAAAAAATGCTCCCCGTCAAAATGACAGGGAGCATTTTTGACCGTCAAAAGACGGTTGTTGAACTCCGTAAAGTCGTACGTTTTTCCGTAATCTCGGTAATATTTCCCACGGTACACTTCTTTTTATGCGCTTTTGCACTTTCGTTTAAGTACGTTTATTTTGAGCCGTTAAGCAAAAACCGCATTTTTCCGAAAACATTTATCGCCACACAAAATTCTGTCCGTAAACGTTAGTTCGGTTTCGCTTTTTCAAATTTAAAATGCAAGCCGTTCAAGCGTTTTCTTAACGGGTCACGCTTTCAAGCAAATTATTCTCTATTGCTTCAAAGTCGCTTGTGTGGAGATATTCCATCATATCGGGGCAATATTTAAATGCTTCCGTAACGTTTCCTGCATGAAGAGATATGGTTGCAAGCATACATCCCGTTGCACGTATTTCTTCGATATTCTTATCGTTGAATTCACCTGTGTAGATATAGCATTTTGCTGTATAATTCTCCACGTCTTTAAGTTTTTCAACGGTATAATTCTCTTTTATATCAATAAATCTTGCTTCGGGATCCAACTTCAAAATCCTGTTGATCGCCTCTGCACCTGCACCGTTTGTTGCATATACCGTCCTGCCCCTCATACCGCATTTAAGCACAAGACGTGCGATTTCTTCTGCGTGGGTAAGTCCTTCTTTAAGGTCGATATTTATGCACATTCCGTTGGCATATGCAAGCCTGAGCACCTCTTCGAGAGTAGGAACTCTGTCTTCTTCCGTGCCGTTTTCCTGCAAAACAACGCTTTCTATCACATTAAAGGGCGTTTCGGAAATAACAAGTTCCACCTTGTTTCCGTCCCTGTCAAATCCCTTTACCGTTGCATCGTGGTTTGCAACCAAAACGCCGTCGCTTGTCATACGGGCATCGGTTTCAATCATATCCGCACCTTTTTTTGCCGCAAGTTTGAATGCAGGAAGCGTGTTTTGACAGTATTTGTCACCAACGTATCCTCTGTGCGCCGTTGTAATCCACGGTTTTTTCCTAATAAACATTTTCATTCACTCCTTATGTTAAAATCAGTCCCCAAAATTTACATCGGGGATCTTATTTTTTATTCCGCTTTGCTTTTCTTCTTTTTTACAATGAGCAACGTTGCCACGCAAGCTGCAACAACTGCGCCTGCCGTAACTCCGCCTGCAATTACCCAGCCTGTATTTCCGCCGTTGTCAACTTGAACGCCCGTAGTATCAGCCGTTGCGGTTGCTTCTGCGGTAGGAGCATTATCCGTTGCTTCGGGAGCAGGCGTTGTATCACCCACAGTAGGTTCGTCACTTCCGCCCTCGGAGGGTTTGGATGTAAGTACCGACTGCCATTTAAAGGTAGGTGCGGGAAGACCGTTTCCATTGCCCAAGTTTGCAATATACTTTGTATCGTCATCAATTTCGGTAAAAGCAAGTTCTTCCAAAGCATAACCAACGCCCGTCATATTGCTTATACCGTTAGTTTTAAGGAGAACTTCGTTTGCATTTATTATCTCCGCTTCCACGTTCTGTTTGCTTCCGTTAGCCAAAAGTGCCTTAAAACCGGTAAGTTTTTCGTAAGAGCCTATCTTTTTAAGTCCGCCTGCTACGTGGGTAAAGTGAATTACCGTACCCTCGTCGGTCTTATATGCATAATCGGGCATAGGTGAAGTTACCTGTTCTTCATCACCGATACCGTAATCTCTTGCCAAAACAAGTGCTGCAAGACGTTCGCCCACAGGCTGTTTCTTGTCAGGATGCGCCCAGTCACTCTGTCCGGGAAGATATCCCATGTCCATTGAAACTATCATACCTGAATTTTCGATAACTTTAAGTCCGTCAAACTGAACGGCTCTCTGCTCGGCAATACCCGACCAACTTTTAAGTCCGTCACCGCCGTGTGAAGAAAGCTGAACGTAATAGAAGGGGAAATTCTGTTGCATTTTTTCCCTAAGGTCTTCAACGTAGGTTTTTACGTATACGTTATAGATGCCGTAATTGGATTTTGCAAGCCCCTGCTCGCTTTCGCCCTGATAATACAGCATTCCCTTTACCGTCATATTGATGAAAGGATGCATAAGAGCATTGTACATACCCGATACGGGAATGTTGTTTTCATACTTATCGTATCCCGATTTTTTAGATGCTTCCGCACTCATAAGTTGGCTTACGGGAGAACCTGCCGATGCTACCATTATAACGCCTACGGGCACGTCTGCCTCGTGAGCAACTTGATGTGCAAAGAAGAATCCCATTGCGGAGAAATTGTTTGCCGTGGAAAGTTTTTCTTTCTTCCACTTTTTGCCCTTTAAGGGATTTTCCTGAGGAGTAGCCATTGCTTCGGGTTTTGCAGTTGCATCGTTACGGCCTTGTGCGAAATAGCGAATCATATTTTCATCTCTGTTAATAAGTGCTTCTTTATCCGCCTTTTTGTATTCGGTTCCGCAGGAAACAAGAAGTTTTTCGGCATTTGACTGTCCGCCCAACAGATATACGTCACCTACCAGAATACCCGTAAGAGTGATGCTTTTACCTCCGCTTTCGGCAGTAAGTGTATTTTCGTTTTTATCCTTTTCCTGTGCAGGAAGTTTTACCGACCATTTTCCGTCATCACCTACCGTGGTGTTTACGGTGGAAGATTTAAACGTTACGGTAACGGATTCGCCTTTCTTGCCTGTGCCCCAGATATTTATTTCGGCATCACGCTGTAAGACCATATCATTCCCCAATGCACCTGCAAAGGCAAATTCTTCTTCCGCCGCCGAAACGGATATTCCGCCCATTGCCACAGTCGCAGTAAGCGTAGCCAATACAATTGCTGTCAGTTTTTTCATCTTGTTACCTCTTCTTTGTTATTTATCTTAAAAACGGTTGTAAACAGTGCAATGCCCAACGATGTGGCAAGCGCCCATACAAACGTTTCCTTAACACTCGGATCAAACGTTGCTTTCACGTCTCTGTTTTCATTCGCATCTCCGTTGACACCCGCTATATCTTTTGCGGAAATTCCCGTAAGTTTATCCTTTGTGCCTTTGATAAGTTCGGCGTTATCTATATATATATCGGTAACGTCCTCCGGCACCGAGGCAAGACAAAGTTCCCATTTGCTTTTTCTGTCGATATCGTCCTGCGTTACTTCAAACTCGCCCGAAACGTACGTCCACGTATCGGACTTTGTCTTTATTGAATCAAGGGTATAAAAAAAGTTATTGCCGTGCTGAACGATAAACGAATTGCGTCTTACGCCCCTTATGAGCAAAGCCATATTTACCGTATCGTTTTTACTTTCCGTCTTTACCGCAAAGCCCACCGAATACACACCCGGTTCACTGATAAACTGTGAAAGTTCTATCGCAGGGGAAGACCAACTTTTGGGAATATAATTCATTTTTATTCCGTCGCCGGAGATACCTTCACCGGAAGTAAAGCCCGCTCCGCCGAAAGAATACCACAGCGTATCTTTAAGTCCGCCTTCAAATGAAGCGTCTTTTTCGGGCAGAAGATTTGTGTTAACGGCGCTTACGTTAAACGCAAAAAGCATTGCTGTACATACCGCAAGAATACAAACGTATATGGATTTTTTTGAAAATCTCATTTTGCGTCAACCCCGTTCCCTTTATGCAACCGAAACCGATGTCTCCGTTACAAACGCACTTTTACCCGTTTATTTTACCACACCTTTATTACCCGTGTCAACAATAAAAAGATATTGCGCCTATTTTCGCCACTGAAAGCAAATTAAAAAAATTTTTTTTGATCTGTTACGCTTATTTTGCAAAAAAAGAAGTTTGCACTTTTAATGCAAACTTCGGTTCGAATTTATATTTTCAAGATCACTTTTTACCCCAAAACAGTCTTTCGGCGTTTTCCGTGGTTATCCGACATACTTCATCGGGCGTAGTTTTCCATATTTCCGCTATACGGTTGACAATATGCACGATATTCGACGAATCGTTGCGTGTGCCCCTTAAAGGTTCGGGTGCAAGATATGGAGAATCGGTTTCAAGCAATATCCTGTCCTGCGGAATAAATTCAAGATTTTCCACCGCTCTCCTTGCGTTTTTAAAGGTACAGGTTCCGCCGAATGAAAAATGCAGTCCTCTGTCAAGGCAAAAAGTCGCCGTTTCTCTGCTTTCGGAAAAGCAGTGCATAACGCCGTTTGTAACGTCTTCGCTTTTAAGCATCTCCGTCATCATTCCCACAGCATCACGGCAGTGAATTACTATGGGAAGACCGTGCTTTTTTGCTAAAAAAATCTGACGGGCAAAGGCCTCGCACTGAATTTCCTTTGAGGGATTTTCGCTCCAATGGAAATCAAGCCCCGTTTCGCCTACGCCAACGCATTTGGGGTGAGAATAAATTTCTTCCAAATACTTTTCCGCTTCCACGCAGTATTCGTCGGCATTTTCAGGATGAATGCCCGCACAGAAGTAAAAATGAGGATATTTTTCCGACAAACTTTTTACGGTAATGCTATCCTTAACGTTGCATGATGCGTCTATCACCGCCTTTACATTTTTCTGCGGAAGAGATGCAATCACCGCTTCCCTGTCGAAATTAAACCGTTCGTCTTCGTAATGGCAGTGTATGTCGATGAACTCCGTCATCTTACGCTTGCTCCGTTTCCGAGTGCTTTTTCAGGCGAAACAAGTGCAAGATCGCCGTTTTCGTCCTCGGCGCAAAGCACCATTCCCTCGGAAACTATTCCTCTGAGTTTGGCAGGTTTGAGGTTTGCCACAAGCACCACCGTTTTGCCTACCATCTCCTCGGGCGTATACCATTTTGCAATACCCGAAACTACCGTACGTGTGCGAGTACCGTCATCAAGAGAAAGTTTAAGGAGTTTGTCACTCTTTTCCACCTTTTCACATTCAAGCACTTTTGCGCAGAGAAGCTGAACCTTTGCAAAATCGTCGATGGTTATTTCGCCCGTTTCCGTGCTCTCTCCGCCGTTTTTGCCGTCTTTTTTGTCTTTTTTATCTTCTTTATTTTCTTTTACCGTCTCTTCCTTAATCGATTGGGACGCAAGTTCCGCTTCCACGTCAATTCTCGGGAAGAGCACGGGCATTTTGGATATCTTTGAGCCTGCTTTCATAAGCCCGAAAGTTTTAGCCGAGTCAAGAGTTGCCATATCGCCGTCGATTGAAAATGCTTCCCTTATTTTGACGGGAGTTTGGGTCATTACGGGCGAGATGAGAATGCTTATTATCCTTATGCACTCGGCAAGATTGTACATAACGGTACCGAGCCTGCCTTTTTTGCTTTCGTCCTTTGCAAGGATCCAAGGTGTGGTTTCGTCAATATATTTATTGCAAGCGGAAACAAGTTTCCAAATTTCCGTAAGTGCGGAAGCGATCTGCAAACTTTCGGTTTTGCTTTCGAATTCTTTTACCGCATTCATTGCAACTTCTTTTAAATTAGTGTCAAATTCGCCCTCAACGTTACCCTCGGGAAGTATTCCTCCGAAGTATTTTTCAATCATAGCGGCAGTACGGCTGATCAGATTGCCCAAATCGTTGGCAAGGTCGGAATTTATACGGTTATAAAGGGCTTCGTTGGAGAAATTTCCGTCTGCGCCCAACGGCATTTCCCTCATAAGGAAGTATCGGATGGCATCAACGCCGTATTTTTCGCAAAGAATAACGGGGTCAACCACGTTGCCTCTTGACTTGCTCATTTTTTCGCCGTCGAAAACAAGCCAGCCGTGACCGAATACCTGTTTAGGCAAAGGAAGGTCAAGAGCCATAAGCATTGCAGGCCAAATTATTGTATGGAAACGTATTATTTCCTTACCTACCAAATGTAAATCGGCAGGCCAATACTTATCGAAAAGTTCGTGTTCGTCGGTGGTATATCCCAATTTAGTTATATAGTTTGTAAGGGCATCAAGCCATACGTATACCACGTGTTCGGGGTCGAAGTCCACGGGAATGCCCCATTTAATGCTTGTTCTTGAAACGCAAAGGTCTTCAAGTCCGGGTTTAAGGAAGTTATTTATCATTTCCTTTGCCCTAAATGCAGGCTGTATAAACTCGGGATGCGTTTCAATATACTCTGTAAGCCTATCCTGATACTTGCTCAAACGGAAAAAGTAACATTCTTCGCTTGTAAGTTCCACTTCTCTTCCGCAGTCGGGGCACTTGCCGTCCTTTAACTGCGTTTCGGTAAAGAAACTTTCACAGGGAGTACAGTACCAGCCTTTGTATTCACCTTTATATATATCGCCCTGATCGTAGAGTTTTTTGAAAATTTTCTGCACCGCTTTAACGTGGTAATCATCGGTGGTACGGATAAATCCGTCATAGTCCACATCCATAAGTTTCCACAGGTCTTTTGTGGCATCGACTATTTTGTCAACGTACTCTTTCGGCGTTTTTCCCGCTTCCGCCGCTTTGCGCTCTATCTTCTGTCCGTGCTCGTCGGTACCCGTTAAAAAGTACACATCGTAACCTTGCATCTTTTTAAAACGTGCAATAGTGTCTGCCGCAACGGAACAGTAGCAGTGACCTATATGCAAGTTACTGCTGGGATAATATATAGGTGTTGTAATATAGTAAGGTTTTTTCATTTTTAATTCTCCTCTTCCTTTTGCAAATAAAATTCATCAAGATTGCCCGTTGCAAATGCATTAAGCGTAAGGTCGGATATCTTGCCGTGCATTAATGTGTAAAATCCTGCCGAGCCTATCATTGCTCCGTTATCGGTGCAAAGCACAGGTTCGGGACAGTACAGTGTAATACCGTTTTTACGGCAGGTTTGTTCTATCTCTTTACGAAGTTTCGTATTAGAAGCAACTCCACCTGCAAGAACGATCCTGTCATACCCGTTATCAAGTGCGGCTTTAACCGTTTTTGTGCAAAGCATTCGCACCACCGATGCCTGAAAACTTGCCGCAATATCCGCCTTGGGTACTTCCTGTCCCTTTTGCTCCAAGTTATGTACCGTATTTATTACTGCGGTTTTTACTCCGCTGAACGAGAAATCGTAATTGTCTTCTTTTTCCAAATGGGTGGTGAACTTATACGCATTGATATCACCCGATTGCGCAAGTTTATCTATTTCGACTCCGCCCGGATACCCCAGACCCAATACTCTTGCCACTTTATCGAAGACTTCGCCCACAGCATCGTCCCTTGTTGCACCCAAAAGTTCAAAATCGCAATAATCGCTTACTTTCAGTACGTGGCTGTGCCCTCCCGATACCGCCAATGCGATAAAGGGCGGTTCAAGATCTTTGTGGCTTATAAAGTTTGCCGAAATATGCCCCTGTATGTGGTGCACGCCGATAAGGGGAACTCCGAGAGAATAAGCAAGTCCCTTTGCATAGTTCACGCCCGTAAGCAGTGCACCTATCAGCCCCGGTCCCTGCGTTACCGCAACGGCATCGATATCCCGAAGTGTTACGTTTGCTTTTTCAAGTGCTTCCCTTGTTACGGGGACAAGCGCCTGCGTATGGTTTCTCGATGCTATCTCCGGCACGACTCCTCCGTAAATTTTATGTATGGGAATTTGCGTGGAAATAACATTGCTTAAAACTTCCCGTCCGTCTTTCACCACGGCAACGCTCGTTTCGTCACAGGAAGATTCCACCGCAAGTATCAAAGCGTGTCCGTTCTTTATTAAATTTTCCGCTTTTGCTTTGTCAAAATACATCACTGATACAAATATTCCCCGTCGGGCTCATCCTTTTTCTTTTTTGAAAGACTAATAAGCGCATAGCCTGTAAAAAGAGGTATCAAAGTAAGGAAATCAAAGAACCTCCTTGCGCCGCCATAGTAATCCCGTGCAAAATTATCGGTAATTATGTTGGGCAAAAACAGACCGCCGTTTGTATCGGAAGTAAGAAATCCCGTTAAAACATCCGTAGGCAAAACTCTTGTGACGATATTTACCGCTATTAAAACAAAAACGGCAACCGCACATACATAAACGCCTATACCGTAAAGGCTGTTGCGCTTTTCTTTTACGATAACGTATATGCAATATGCAAGTGCAACAAGAGCAAAAACGGTAACGCAAATACCTACCGTCTTAATTGTTTTACCTGCCGAATTTAACTTTTCCGTTTCTTCTTTTGTAAAAGCGTCCGCCCAATCACCGCCCACGGTGCGTGCGCAATCCTCGGCTGTCTTTCCGCCGAAAAGTTTAAAGGCAGTACCTACGCTTATTCCGTCCTTTGACGATATATCAAAGGAAACTTTTATTTCTCTTATGCTCTCGGGTTTCTTGAAAAGTTCGTAATCGATATATATTTTTATTGCTCCGCCTTTGCCCTGCCGTATTTCTCCGCCCGAAAAATCTTCTGCCGAAACACCTCCGGCTTCTGTATATATTACGTTGCCCGAAGCGGATTTTTCGCCGTTTTCAAGCACAGCCGTTACGGCAATATTTTCCACCGCATAGCGAACTCTCGCATTGTTATCGGCGGTATTGGGAAGTGCAACGGCTATTTCGAACCAACTGCCGGGATTTGTGTATTCCCTTATGCTTTCAACTGTATGAACGAACTTTTCCGGTACCGAAAACGCATATTCGCAGTGCCGACTCTCCTTTGAGGTGACTATTTTGCCCGTATCGGAATACAGCGAACAGTACTCGTTTTCGTCGCCCACAAACTGTACGGGATAACCGTTTAGTTTTTGACCTTTAAGGGCATTTATTATTCCACGGTATATTTTTGCGTATTCATCGGTATTTTTAAGTTGCGTTTGGTTGATAATACCGTAACGCACATCCTGTGTAAGATAATAATCCCTGTTGTAAAGCACTCGCACAAAGGAAGTAAACAGGAGCACTGCCGAAAGGGCAAGCCCTGCAATTATACCTGCCGTACGATGCGAAAAAGTCACGTTCCTTTTTTTCATTCCTTGTCTCTCTTCCCCAAATAGGCACGGATAAACATATCAAGGTCGCCGTCCATTACCGCCTGTATATTGGACGTTTCCGCTCCCGTACGCAGGTCTTTGACCATAGTGTAAGGTTGGAATACGTATGAGCGTATCTGGCTTCCCCATTCAATCTTTTTAACATCGCCCCTGAGTTCAAGTTCCTTTTCTTCCCGTTCTCTCTCACGAAGTTCGATAAGCCTTGAACGGAGCATATTCATTGCCGTTTCCCTGTTCTGTATCTGTGAACGTTCCTGCTGACACTGCACGATAATACCCGTAGGTTTGTGCAAAATCCTGATTGCCGATTCGGTTTTGTTAATATGCTGTCCGCCTGCGCCTGTTGAACGCCTTGTTTCGATTTCGATATCCTCGGGAGGAATTACGATTGCACCGTCATCTTCTATCTCGGGCATAACATCAAGTGAAGCAAATGACGTTTGCCTTTTATCGTTGGCATTAAAGGGCGACAGGCGCACCATACGATGTACGCCTTTTTCCGCTTTAAGGAAGCCGTAGGCATTTTCGCCTTTTACGGAAAAAGTAACGTTTTTTATTCCCGCTTCGTCACCGGGAAGATAATCGAGTATCTCCACGGTATATCCCGTCTTTTCGCAGTATCTCCTGTACATACGGAAAAGCATTTCCGTCCAATCCTGCGCTTCGGTACCCCCTGCTCCGGGATGCAGGTTAAGTATGGCGTTGTTGCCGTCGTATTCCCCTGTAAGCATTGTGGAAAGTTGAAGTTTTTCCACCTTTTCCTCCAAAAGAGTAAGTTCGCTTGCAAGTTCGTCGGCTATATCTTCGTCATCTGTCTCCACGCCCAACTCTATCATCGCATAGATATCGTCAAGGGACGTATTAAATCCGTCAAGTTCCTTTACGGTCTTTTCAAGATGTGCCAATTCTCTGTTCTTTTTTTGCGCTTTTTCTTGGTCAAGCCAGAAATCCGGCTCTGCCATTTCCTCGTTAAGTTCGGCTATTCTCTCTTTCATCCCATTCGGGTCAAAGAGATTCACCTGCCAATTTGATATTTGCCGCAGCCTGTGCCGCACGCTGTTTGAATGATTCGAACTCTACCAAATTTATCACTTCCTTTTATTGCTTTGATTTTTTATTCGTCCTGTCCGCAACAGTTCTTATATTTTTTTCCGCTTCCGCAAGGACAGGGGTCGTTTCTGCCTATCTTTTTTGTTGCAACCTGTCCTGCCTTTTTAGGTGCCGTGGGTTTGCCGTCGGTACTTTCTTTTGTTATTTTAGGCGTTTTGGGCTGAATTTGAATGTTTACGGTAATATTGAACGCAAGACGCACCGTATCTTCCTGTATACAACGGTTCATCTCTTCGAACATATCATAACTTTCCATTGTAAATTCCTGCAAAGGATCTCTCTGTGCCATAGAACGGAGGGATATGCCCTGTTTTAACTGATCCATTGCATCAATATGATCCATCCAGTGCTTATCAACCGCACGCAACATTGCAAAGCGTTCTATATCACGTATATCCACGCCTGCTTTTTCAAGTTCTTCACTGCGCATTGCGTAGCGTTTTTCAGCCATTTCCTCACTTGCGGAAATTATTTCATCCCTTGAAAGTCCGTCGAAAGCATCCGCAATTGCCTCCTTGGGCAAGCAGATACGTTTAAGTTCTTCCGTCAAACCTTTAAGGTTCCATTCGTTTTTGTTTTGGTCGGCTGTAAATGCATTTACCGTACGGGAAATTACTTTTTTGGTCATTTCCGCAATCAAAGCGGAAATGTCTTCACCGTAAAGCACTCTGCGACGGTTTGCGTAAATTACTTCACGCTGTTTATTCATAACGTCATCGTACTGCAATACGTTTTTACGCCTGCCGAAGTTCATACTTTCCACTCTCTTTTGAGCGCTCTCTATGGTTTTGGAAAGTATGCCCGCTTCTATCATATCCTCTCCGCCCATTGCTTTTCCGGCAAGTGCCTGCAATCTGTCACCGCCGAAAAGGCGCATAAGATCGTCTTCGAAAGATATAAAGAAGCAACTTACGCCCGGATCGCCCTGACGTCCCGAACGTCCTCTCAACTGATTGTCGATACGTCTGCTCTCGTGGCGTTCGGTACCGATAATGCACAGACCGCCTGCTTCCACAACCTGCTTATGCTCTTCATCGGTAAGTTTTTTGTATTTTGCCAAAAGAATATTGTATTTTTCCCTGAGTTCAAGTATTTCAGCGTCATCGGTGGCTTGATGTCCCGTGGCAAGATCGACTTTTATGTCTTCGTAGCCCTGTCCTTTAAGTTCGTGCCTTGCCATAAAGTCGGGGTTACCGCCCAAGAGAATATCCGTTCCTCGTCCTGCCATATTCGTGGCGATGGTAACTGCTCCCAAACGGCCTGCCTGCGCAACTATCTCCGCTTCCTTTGCGTGGTGCTTTGCATTGAGAACTTCGTGCTTAACGCCTCGTCTGCGAAGCATATCGGAAAGTTTTTCGCTTATTTCAACCGAAACGGTACCTACAAGGATAGGCTGGCCCGTTGCGTGACGGCTGATTACTTCCTCCACAACTGCCGAGAACTTATCGGCAGTGTTTTTGTAGACCCTGTCATTAAGGTCCTGACGGATCATCGGCTTATTGGTGGGCACGCAAACAACGTCGAGTTTATATATTCCTTGGAACTCTTCTTCTTCGGTCTTTGCCGTACCCGTCATACCCGAAAGTTTGCGGTACATTCTGAAATAATTCTGGTACGTTACAGTTGCAAGCGTCTGGTTTTCCTGTGCGACTTTTACGTTTTCCTTTGCCTCTATGGCTTGGTGCAATCCCTCGGAATAACGTCTGCCCTCCAATATACGTCCCGTAAATTCGTCAACTATCTTAACCTGTCCGTCATCGGTAACAACGTAGTCTCTGTCGCGTTTGAACAGGAAGTTTGCCTTTAAAGCCTGATTTATATAGTGTGCCGATTCGGTATTTTCGGGATCGGAAAGGTCTTCTATTCCCAATGCTTTTTCAACTTTGGTAACACCCGTTTCGGTAAGCGAAACGGTACGTGCCTTTTCGTCAAGGGTGAAATCGTGTTTAAGCCTTTCCTCCTCGTATTCGGGATCGGGCTCGGCAAGTTTACCGTTGCTTTCCTTTTCGTTTATGCCCGAAAATCTTTTTACGATCTCGTTGGCTTTTGCGTACATTTCCGAGGACTCTCCGCCCATACCGGAAATTATAAGGGGTGTTCTCGCCTCATCGATAAGTATGCTGTCCACCTCGTCCACTATGGCAAAGTACAGTTCCCTTTGGGAAATATCCTCTTTTCTTACCGCCATATTGTCCCGCAAATAGTCAAAGCCGAACTCGCTGTTTGTGCCGTAAGTAACGTCCGCCCTGTATGCGTTCTGCCTGTCTTCACGGCTCATTCCCGTGAAAATATTACCTACGCTCATACCGAGGAAATTAAAGAGTTTGCTCATCATCTCCGACTGATATCCTGCAAGATATTCGTTTACGGTAACGATATGCACGCCCTTTCCGGCTATTGCGTTAAGGTATGCGGGAAGCGTTGCCGTAAGCGTTTTTCCCTCACCCGTTTTCATTTCGGCAATTCTGCCCTGATGCAGAACTATACCGCCCAAAAGCTGTACGTGGAAAGGCTTCTGCCCCAAAACTCGCCATGCCGCCTCTCTGGCAACGGCAAACGCTTCGGGCAAAAGGTCATCGAGAGTTTCACCGTTATTATAGCGTTTTTTAAATTCTTCCGTCTTTTCTTTCAGTGCTCCGTCGGACATTCCCTGCATTACGCCGTCCAATGCTTCGATCTTCGCCACCGTTTTTTCAAGTTTTTTTATCTGCCGTGCAGTATTGTCTCCGAAACCGAACAAACCCATTTGATTATTCCTTTCACAGATTACTTTAAATTAAGATATTCTTTTAATTTGTCTTTCATATCCGTATCTTCCCACTTTACGCCGAGTTCTTCTCTGCCCATATGGCCGTAAGCGGCAAGATTGCGGTAGATAGGTTTGCGCAAATCGAGTTTTTCGATTATAGCGGCAGGGCGCATATCGAAAAGTTCGCCTATTGCCTTTGAAATAAGTTCTTCATCCACCTTTGCGGTACCGAAAGTTTCAACAAGAACCGAAACGGGTCTTGCAACGCCTATGGCATAGGCAAGTTGAACTTCACACTTATCCGCAGCGCCCGATGCAACCACGTTCTTTGCCACGTAACGGGCAAAATATGCCGCACTCCTGTCCACTTTCGTGGGGTCTTTGCCCGAGAATGCGCCGCCGCCGTGACGGGAATATCCGCCGTATGTATCTACGATTATCTTTCTTCCCGTAAGACCGCTGTCACCCTGCGGTCCGCCGATAACAAATCTTCCCGTGGGGTTAATGAAGAATTTCGTCTCATCATCCATCATATTCGACGGAACTACGGGTTTGATTACGTGTTCTATAATATCCTTGCGTATCTGCTCGATATCAACTTCCGGTGCGTGCTGGCTTGAAACCACCACCGTATCAACTCTCACGGGCATGTCGCCGTCATATTCAACGGTAACCTGCGTTTTTCCGTCGGGACGAAGATAGGAAAGTATGCCCTCTCTGCGCACCGCCGTAAGCCGTTTTGCCAACTTATGGGCAAGCGAAATAGGCAGAGGCATAAGTTCGGGCGTTTCGTTGCAGGCATAACCGAATATTATACCTTGGTCGCCTGCGCCGGTTGAAAACTTTTCGTCGCTCTCGCCGTTTTTCTGTTCCAAAGCACTGCTTACGCCCATTGAAATATCGGGGGACTGCGTGTGCAGTGCGGTGATAACTCCGCAAGTATTGCCGTCAAAGCCGTATTTGGCCCTGTCGTATCCTATATCAAGTACCACGTCCCGTGCAATCTGCTGTACGTCAGCCTGCGCCGTAGTGGTGATTTCGCCCATAACGAGTATAAGTCCCGTAGTGCAACTTGTTTCGCAGGCGACACGTGCCTGAGGATCTTCGGCAAGTATTCTGTCAAGTACCGCATCGGAAATCTGATCGCAAATTTTATCGGGATGTCCCTCTGTTACCGATTCCGACGTAAAATAGTGTTTTATCATAAATTTCTCCGTTCCGCCGTCGAATATTTAAAGGCTTTCAAGAATCTTTTTCGACTGCACAAAAGACTCTTTTTAGGCTCTTTTCGCCGTGCCGTTTTATAAAAAAGCGTTTTACCGCATATTATTATTTGCTTATTATACTATATATTTGCGGAAAAATCAACCGATAATCCCTCTCCTTGCCCTTATTTTGTTGATTTTAAACTCATTCCGCCCGACTTTATCCGATTTTTTGCATTTTTAACACAAAAAACCGTCGGTTGCTACTGCCGACGGTCCTGTTTTTCACTGTTCTTCCGTGTTTTTCTGTACGGAACTGTTTTTTAAATGATGTTAGAGGGTGATTAAAAAGTCAAGCAAACCTATTGTCAAACTTACCGCCGTAATTACGGTAAAGAACACAATGCAGTTTTTTATTACCCTGATACAGTCCAACTTTTACAGGTAAGATACTCGTCTGTTCTCAAACTTTTTATCCACATCTCTCGCATCCAAACCAAATTATTGCATATTGACTCCGTCCTGTTCTCGGACGGCTTTCTCTATCTGTTCCGCTATACGCCTTACAACGCTTACGCATACCGAATTCCCCGCTTGCTTATAAAGTCGGGCATCACTCATCGCAGGCAATTTAAATCCGGTGGGGAATCCTTGGGTATTAAAACATTCGTGCGGTGTCATTTTACGAATTCCGTGTTTTGTTTTTATCAAACAAACGTTATGTCCACCCTCTCCCTGATTCGCAGTCAGCGTGGGGACAACTCCGCTTTTGTTTTTTCGCACATACTTCCGTCGCCACTGATAAACCGCATTTTCATCATCCATTGCCACAACCAACTGTTCATACATATCGCCTTTATATTTTCCCTTGCGATAGTAGTATTTTTCGGGCATTTGAGAATTAAAATCGATTATGTCCGACAGCGTTGCAGTGAGTTTTACAGGTTTCGGGAAATCGAACCGACGATATGTTTCAACATCCTTAAATCCGACAATATAAATTCTTTCTCGATTTTGAGGAACATTTCCGTATGTCATAGCATTAAGCACCGAATATTTCACACTGTACCCCTGCTTTTCCAACTCTTCCAAAATAACCGCAAACGTATTTCCGTTATCGTGTCCCACAAGATTTTTAACATTTTCAAGAAAAACAACGGAGGGTTGCTTTTCTTTTATAATCCTGACCAGTTCAAAAAACAGGGTTCCTCTGCCTTTTTCATCTTCAAAGCCTTTCCTGTAACCTGCCACCGAAAATGCCTGACAGGGAAAGCCTGCCAACAATACGTCAAAATTCGGTATTTCTTTTTCCGATACCGATTTTATATCTCGGCAATCAACCTTGATTTTGAAATTTTCCTCATAAGTTTTCACAGGATATTCGTCAATCTCATTTGCATACACGGTTTTAAAAAAGCCGGTTTGTTCAAACCCCATATCTATACCGCCGACGCCTGCAAAAAAAGATGCGCACTTTAACTTTTTCATAAAAGCCTCCGTAAAAAGCGGCACGCCGCATTTTTCTCCGCAGAAAGGAGAGATAAAACACTCTGCCTTTCTACGGAAATTACCTATTGTCCTCGATGATTCTGCATCTGCGAATATCGAAGATTACATCAGGTTGTAACTGTTTTGCTTCCACAAAAAGACTTTGCAGACTGACGTGCGGTCGTCTGCCCTGATCTTTTTGATCTTGTATAGTCTCTTTTGAATTGGCCGGATATTCTCCAAACTCCTCCGAATTGATTTTCAAATCATAGATATACAGCAAATTCTCATCTAATTTGAAACGGAGAAATACCAAATCATCAAACTGACATTTTGGACCGAAAGATGATAAATCGCCCTCAAATCTCGAAGTTGCTTTGAATTCAACCTTTTCGCCTGTTTGGGGATTAGTTGCATCGCCTACTTCATCGCCACGATTCCAAAGCAACCCGAGACAGTAGCAACCCATCGGTTCACTGATTGCATCGGGCATATTGATACCTCTGTGACTGTTGTTGGATATGTACGTATTCAAGTCTTTCCACTTAAAATATGCATTGCAACTTTCATCGATACGGGCATCGTCAATGGTTATATGACCAAACTCGTTATATATTGGCATTATGCACCTATTAGAGTGTTTTATCTCAATAATAATCGTACCACAGAATACCTTTTTTGTAAAGTCTCTTTATCATTTTTGTGGCAAATGAACATTTTCTGTTCTCTGATGATTTTATATTTTCTCAATAATTACATTTTCTGTTTTTGCCCCACCAGCAATCCACGCCACCGATTTACATAGCAAAGGACACCCGCCAAAACGGCGGATGTCCCGAAAAGCCTTTATTTATGCGATTTTTTGCTTATTTGAAGTAACGGGCAAGAAGTCCCTCAAAGCCTTTGCCGTGGCGTGCTTCGTCTTTTGCCATTTCGTGTACGGTGTCGTGAATGGCGTCAAGGTTAAGTTCCTTGGCTTTTTTTGCAAGTTGGAATTTACCCTCGCAAGCACCGTGTTCTGCGGTGGCACGGAGTTCCAAATTCTTCTTTGTGGAATCGGTTATAACATCGCCCAAAAGTTCGGCAAATTTAGCGGCGTGCTCCGCTTCTTCGAAAGCGTAACGCTTAAATGCCTCGGCGATTTCGGGATAGCCCTCTCTGTCGGCAACTCGGCTCATAGCAAGATACATACCCACTTCACAGCACTCACCGTTAAAGTTTTGGTTAAGACCCTCGATTATTTCCGCATCAACGCCCTTTGCGCTGCCTACGATATGCTCTGCCGCATATACTTTTTCGCCTTGCATTTCGGTAAACTTGGATGCAGGTGCTTTGCAAAGAGGACATTCCGCCGGTGCTTCCGGTCCCTCAAAAACATATCCGCAAACCTGACAAACGAATTTCTTCATATTTAAAATACCTCCGTTATTAACGTGGCGTTGTTCCGCCACTTTTAGATATTATACAGCCTACGCTTAAAGCCGTCAAGTACACAAAAATAAAATTTTATTAAAACTTCCCTGTTGCAAAATCGGCAACAATGTAGTATAATAAATTACAGTTTGTTACTGAATTTATATTTTGCGGAGGTTTTATTATGAAACTCGTTATCGCTATCGTTCAGGATGAAGATGCGGGCAGACTCGTATCATCAATGATGAAAGAGGGTTACGGCGTAACCAAACTTGCCACCACGGGAGGATTTCTCCGTGCAGGCAACACCACGCTTCTCGTAGGTGTTGAAGACGAACGCTTGCAAAACTGCCTCGAATTTATTGAGAGAATCTGCAAGAGCCGTAAGCAGATAATAAATGCGAACTCATCGCCTTTCGATGCTTCGTTCAGTACCTCGGGTATGGCGAACATAGAAATTATGGTGGGCGGAGCAACGGTATTTGTGCTTTCGGTGGACGAGTTTAAAAAGTTTTGATGGATCTTATCAGCGCAAGCGAAGTTTTTTTGCGTGAACGGGATGCATTGCTTTCGGATAAAGGAAGCCACGCATATCTCATAGAAGGTGAACGGGGATCGGGCAAATTTACGTTTGCCCTTGATCTTGCGTGTACTTTTTTCTGCAAATCCGACAAAAAGCCCTGTTTTACCTGTGCAGGTTGCCGTAAAACGCTGGAACTTATTCATCCCGACGTGCATATTTTCGAACCGGATAAAAACGTTTTAAAGGTTGATACAGTGCGTGAGATAATCTCCGCACTTTACGAATCTCCCTACGAAGGCGGAAAGAAAGTGTATATAATAAAGGGTTTTGACAAAGCCAATGAAGCATCGCAAAACGCCCTTTTGAAAACTCTTGAAGAACCGCCTGCTTCGGTGTGCTTTTTTCTTTTAACGGAAAATTCACGCAGAGCCTTGCCCACGGTACTTTCCCGTTGCAAAAAGATTTCACTGCCGAAATTTTCCGAAAGCGAAATTTTAGGCGAACTTATGCGCAAGGACGGAAATAATCCGCGCAACGGTTTTGCATCAAAAAACTGCAAAGGCAATATAGGCACAGCCGTGCAGATTGCTTCCGACGACGGTTTTTACCGTATTTTTACTTCTGCGGAAGAAATTTTAAAAGAAATATCCCTTTCTTCGCCCTCATACCCACGCATTGCTTCGGTATTGGAGGCGGAAAAAGAAAATCTCGACGTTCTTTTATCTCTTCTCGAAAGGGGAATATCGGATATTTTCAGGCAAAATCCAAATTTATTGAACTTACAGCGGATGAAAGCGGTGCAGGATGCCGCCGAAAACAGAACAAAACGTTTTAATGAGGGTCTCATTTGCGAAGAACTCTCATATATACTTGCGAAAGGCGGTACAAAATGGCAAAGATAGTAGGCATACGTTTCAGAAATACGGGGAAAACTTATTATTTTGATCCCGGTGACGAAGAGATTGCCGTAAATACGGGTATAATAGTCGAAACCGCACAGGGCGTTGAATACGGCGTATCATCTGTCGAAACAAAAGAAGTTCCCGATACGCAGATAGTCGCTCCTCTGAAAAAGATAATACGTATCGCAACGGCGGCGGACAAGCGCAAACTTGAAGAAAACAAAGCAAAGGAATTGCGTGCGTTGGAAATCGCCGAAAAAAAGGCTCTTGATTTCAAACTTGATATGAAGTTTATCCGTGTGGAGTATACTTTTGACTGCGCAAAGGCGGTTTTCTACTTTACTTCCGACGGACGTGTGGATTTCAGGGAACTTGTAAAAGATATGGCTTCCACGTTCCGCACAAGAATAGAATTAAGGCAGATAGGTGTCCGTGACGAAACGAAGATGCTCGGCGGTCTCGGTCCTTGCGGTCAACCCTGCTGTTGCAACCGCTTTTTAGGCGGATTTCAGCCCGTTTCCATAAAAATGGCAAAAGAGCAGGGACTTTCCCTTAATCCCACAAAGATAAGCGGACTGTGCGGTAGGCTTATGTGTTGCCTCAAATACGAACAGCAAAATTACGAAGATGCCCACAAACGTATGCCCTCGGTAGGTTCGGAAGTAAAAACGAGCGCAGGCATCGGGCGCATACAGGAGATAAACGTACTTAAAGAAACGGTAAAAGTAACCGTTACCGCAGGCGACCAAATCGAATTAAAAGAGTTTGATTACCGTGACGTAAAAGTGCTGAAATCTCCGAAAAAGAGTTTTAAAGACGACATTCCCGACGAAGTTAAGGAATTGCAGGATTAGAAAGGAATTTTATTATGAAAGCAACTATTGAAATGAAAAACGGCGGAAAAATGGTTTTCCAATTGGACGAAGCCAATGCACCCCTTACCGTAAAGAACTTTGCAAAACTTGCAAAGGAAGATTTTTACGAAGACGTTATTTTCCACAGAGTTATTAAAGGCTTTATGATTCAGGGCGGCGACCCCACGGGCACGGGTATGGGTGGTCCCGGTTACACCATAAAAGGCGAATTCGCTTCCAACGGCGTAAACAATACTTTGAAACATACAAGAGGAGTTATCTCTATGGCACGTGCAATGGATCCCGACTCCGCAGGCTCACAGTTCTTTGTAATGCACCAAGATGCACCCCACCTTGACGGTCAGTACGCCGCTTTCGGCACAATGACCGAAGGATTTGACGTGCTTGATGCCATCGCCTCGACCCCCTGCGACAGAGGTGACAGACCTTACGAAGATTGGGTCATAAAAAAAGTTACCGTGGAGTAATTCCTCGGAAACGAATATGATTTATTAAGCCGACGGTTCAAGCCGTCGGCTTTCTCTTTATTTAAGTTGTTACCTTTTTACTTCCGCCGTCCCTTTTTGAAATTTTCTTCGTGTTTCCCCCCCCTTACAGTGTTTTATCTTCTTCGTTCTTCATTCTCAAACCGTCAAAGCAAAAAACAAAAAAACGCACAGAAATATTGTGAAATAGGTTGAATAATGTCGAAAAACGTGATATAATTATTTTGTTTAACATTTTATAATACAGGGACAGGCTACCTGATTTGTATGGGTATTATACCCTCTTGGGATTTTCGCTTTTTCGAATTTGACAGAATTGCAGGTTCCGTTTAGTGAAAATGCCATCCTGCTTATTCTGTTTATCGGTAACTGTGCGACAGTCGAAGTTTGTGTTTTTTGCGAGCATCAACTTCGCTTGATGCTTTTATATACGTATGGAGAATTTGTGCTTTGAAATTATCGGGATTAAATAACTATAAAAACTTACACGAACTTATCTTGACCAAAATAAGTTTATATGAAAAAAATCCGTCAAGTTTTTCGACTTTGTTTGATCTTATGTTTTCGGAAGAAGAAAACGTAATTGCCGAATCGTTAAACGGCTATAAAATCATTGAAGTAAGTTACGGCGAATCCAAGGAAAATGCTTTAAAATTGGCACAGTCACTGGAAGGATTGTTGGCTGACTACCCGAAAAATTCTATGATTGGGTTGAATATGTCCAACAGTTTGCGTTGGATCGAAACATTTTGGGCAATTCTACTGGCAGGTTATAACCCTTTACTGATAAATTCCCGTCTGCCTCAAAATGTATTGGAAAATGTTATAGCACAGTACGGCATTCAGGCTGTAATCAGTGATTCTTTGCTTTTTTCTTCTTGCAAGACGTATATGGCGCAAGATCTGATTCCGTCGGCAACCGTCCGTCCTGCCGATTCATTTACTTTCGGTTCGGAAGTTGTTTTTATGTCTTCCGGTACACAGGGCGACGTAAAATTATGCGCCTATACAGCAGAATGTTTTTATCACCAAATTTGCGATACATATTATATTGTAAAAGACTGTCCGCAAATCCAAAAAGGCTTTGAGGGAAAAATAAAGCAGTTGTCATTGCTTCCTTTTTACCATATTTTCGGTTTTACGGCTGTATATTTGTGGTTTGGCTTTTTTTCACGGACATTCGTATTTTTAAAAGATTATTCACCGCAAACATTGCTGAATACGGTTAAACGGCATAAGGTGACCCACGTGTTTGCCGTGCCGTTGGTATGGGAAACCGTTTATAAAAAATCGGTAAGTGCTGTTCACAGCAAAGGTGAAGCAACGGAGCGCAAGTTTAATAAGGGACTTGCGCTTGCGAGCAAAAGCAAGTTAGGTAAATTTTTAACGCACAGGGCATTTGCCGAAATTCGGGAACAGATTTTCGGTAACAGTATACGCTTTTTAATATCCGGCGGTGGCGGAATTGATCAAAAAACCGTGGAATTTTTCAATGCGATCGGTTATCACTTGGCAAACGGTTACGGTATGACAGAACTCGGCATTACTTCGGTAGAATTATCTTCCAAGGCAAAGGATCGAAATTCGCTTTCGGTGGGCAAGCCATTCCGCAATGTGCAATACAAAGTAGAAAAAGGTCGGTTGTTTGCAAAAAGCAACACCCGTGCAATGCGTGTTTTATTCGGCGGAAAAGAATACGTTACAAATTACGGCGAGTGGTTTGACACCGGCGACTTGGCTTCGGAGCAAAACGGAAGATATTTCATTGAGGGCAGAGCCGATGATTTATTGGTGGGAAGAAGCGGTGAAAATCTCAATCCGAATATTATAGAGAGTTTACTGAAAGTGGACGGTGTCGACGATATTTGCTTATTTAAGCGCAACGACGGATCCCCGATATTATTGCTTTCCTGCCCCAAAATATATTCCAAAGAAAAATTTACAAAAACAAAAAAAGATACGGAAACAAAAATCAAAGAAAACCGCTTGGAAAACGAAATCAAGCAAATAATTTTGACGTCTTCACCGCTAATGCAGGGAAATGAGTTTAAGATCAGCCGAAAAAAAGTGGCTGAACGTTACGGGCATAATCTTTATAATATTATTTCGATAGATTCATTTATCAATGACGGTGACTCGGATTTGCAAAAAGCATTAAAGAAATTGTTTGCAACCGTGCTTCAAACAGACGAGTCAAAAATAGGTGTGGACGATAATTTCTTCTTGGATTTAGGCGGAAACAGTTTGGATTATTTTTCATTGGCCGATGCCGTTAAAGAAGAAACGGGAACGGTTCTTCCTTTTGATGAAGCACAAACGTTATCAACAATTCGTTTAATCTCGGATTATATACAAAGGAGTTAAGATCAAGAATGGAACAGGTAAAATCATTAGACAAAAAATGGAAGGAATTGCTGTTTGCCTTTTCGGGATTCGGCCCGAATTTATTGATGATACTTTTCGGTGCTTATTTTCAGAATGCGGTAAATCCCATTGCATTAGATGCAAACAATTCAATATTTGCGATAGCTCCGAGCGTAATTTTTATTCTGCCGGCACTGTTTCCCGTTTTATTTGCTATCGGCAGAGTTTTTGACGGAATTATCGACATTCCGTTTGCTCATATTACCGATACCCTGTCTACAAAATGGGGACGTCGGCGTCCTGCGATTGCCGTGTGTACGTTGCCGATGATTGTCTCTTTCGCTTTTATGTGGCTCCCCATTTGCGGTGGAAACGATCCCCACGGACAATTGGTAAACACTGTTTGGATATTTGTTTGGTCCATTGTATTTTTTGCTACGTATACAATGTGTATGATTTCATTTTACGGTTCGCTTTCCACTACTTGCGTAGACGAACCGCAACGTGCACGTGTATCGACCTACAAATCCTTTTTTGATACCATAACCTACTGCTTGGTATATGCATTGGTTCCCGTTGTCCTGCAATATTCGGGATTGCAAATTAACGAATTTGTGCTTTGTTTACTTCCCATTATGTTAACAATCACAATTCCTTTGTTTTTAATTAAAGAAGGTGCTAAATACGGTTATCCCGAAAGAGGTGGCGGAGAAGAAAAGCCCGTAACCTTTAAAGAAAGTATCGTTTTGACTTTCAACAGCAAAGTATATATGCGTTGGCTTGTTGTAAACTGTTGCGTTTATTTCGGATTGCAAATGTTTTTATCTTCCATGAATGCCTTAATAGAGGGCGGTATGGGAATGAACGGAACGGAAATGGCAATATTGAATACTTGCGCATTTGCTCCTGTTCCCGTAATGCTGTTTTTATTTAATAAAGTAAAAGCAAAAAAAGGTGTACGCTTTACTTATCAGACGTGTCTTTTGGCATTTGCAGTCGGGATGCTTTCATTTTTCTTTGCTTCCCTTTTTGTAACGGGCGGAAACAAGCCGTTACAATTTATAATAAGTTCCACAGGAAGTATTATAGCAAGTTGGGGTATCGGTGCTTTCTTTATGATGCCGTATCTGATTACCTCACAGATTTCAAATATGGAAGAAACGTTGACAAAGAAGAACCATTCGGCAATGTATTTTGCCGGAAATGCCGTTGCGACAAGTATTGCCGGCGCAATTTCCGGCTCGTTAATTTATGAATATATCAAGATGTTTTTCTTTGCCCCGAACAAAGGGATCGTTTGGGCAAAAACTTATGAAGAGGCACAAACTGCGTTCGGTTCGGCAGAAGTTTATAATTTAGGTACAATGTTAGTCCCCTTTATTGTTGCCGTAACTTGCATAATCGGGTTCTTGCTTGCATTTAAAATGCCCAAGGATTACACACCCCGTATTTTGGCAAGGGAAATGAAAAAACACAATCCCGAGCTTGATATAACCGAAATTGAAACCAATCCCAAATACAACATCAGGGAAGAAAAAGGTGAAATAACTTTTGTTAATATCGGATTAACCGTTTTGTCCGGCGGTATTTTCGGCTTTATTTGGGTTGGATATCTGTTAAAGTCCGTCAAAGAAATTACAGGCGAAAAATTTAATTCATTTTGGTGGTGGATATTATCGTGCCTGTGTCCATGGGCTTCGATTATAACTGTTTTAAAAATGACCTCATTGATTCGCAACAGTGCGACAAAGCGCAATCTCGCTCTTTTACAGCAACCTTGGTATTCTATCGTTCGTGTCGTTTTAATCGTTTTAGCCGTGATATTCCCGATATTGCCGTTAAACGTAATCGCACTGGGCAATCTGCAACGCCACGTTAATGAAATATACGAAGCAGATGAGCAAGAGCAAAATCTCCCTTTTGACGATGCCGATGTGCAAGCAATATAGTGATAATGCGGTACGGTTATGATAAACTCGATATTTAATTGGATTGTAAAAATAACAGGCTATCCGTTATACCGGCTGATCTTCAAAACAAAGGTATATTATCAAAACAAAAACGTTCAGTCCAGACGGATTAAAGGGAAAGCCGTTATCGTATCCAATCATACATCTGTGTGGGATGTAGCGCTTATGCTGTTTTTATTTCCTACACGTTCTTTGAGGTGCATCGTTGCGGAAATTATGTATAAAAAATTCGCAATGAGATTACTTCTTACACTGTTAGGTGCCATTAAAGTTGAGCGTAATACACAAGATTATGCATTTGTTTCCAAGAGCATCGGTATTTTACAAAAAGGCGGCGTTATTGAAATATATCCGGAGGGACGTTTGCCTGACAGAAAAGATGATATTCCTCCTTTGCCTTTTAAGCCGTCAGCGGTTTATATAGCGTTGGAAAGTAACGCTCCTATTGTTCCCGTATTTACCAACGGCAAATATTTTACAAAAGAACGTGCAAGAGTGATTATCGGTGAGCCGATATGGGTCACCGATTTGTATGACAGTACAGTTTCCGAGAAAGAAAATATAGAAAAAATCAATAACATTTTAAGAGAGACCGTTATAGAGTTGGGGTATGAACTTGAAAGGAAAAGATACGGTGCGTAAGAAAAAAAGAAATTATTTTTTCTTGAATTTTGTTAAAATCACGGGTGCTCCCGTATTTCTATGGATGCGCCCTAAAATTTTATATGCAGGAAAAAGTCGTATCGGAAGTATAAAAGGCGGTGCGCTTATTTCGGCAAATCATACGAGTTTTGCCGACCCGATTTTCGGGTATTGCGCTTTTTGGCGACGAAACTTGCATTTAGTTGCAAGCAAAGATTTATACAACACTGAATTTAAGGACTTCTTTTTTAAAAACGTTCAATGCATTCAGGTGGACAAGAAAAATTTTTCTATGAAATGTTTTCACGAAGTGGAAGAAGTTTTATCCGCCAACAAACTTGTTATGATTTTCCCCGAGGGACAGCTTAATCGGGAAAAAGACACCATGCTAAGTTTTAAGGGTGGCGCAATTTTAATGGCGCACAAAGCAAAAAAGCCCATTTATCCGTTGTATATTATAAAAGGAAAAAAGTGGTATAACCGATGGTACGGTGTGTTGGGAGACCCCATTGACGTGTATGCACAGTGCGGTGTTATGCCTTCTCTTGAAAAAATAAACGAGATAAGTGAATTGTTAAAAGCCAAAGAAGAAGAATTAAAAGAATTTTATTTGGAGAACAAATATGCAAAACGCTGACACAATTTTCAAGAACTATACCGATGCCGAAACTTTTTCTAAAATCGTAGATTATGAAAACGTTTCCGAAATGTGGGAACATTGTTTAAGTGAATATGAGGATACCGTTGCAGTTGTCGACGACGGCAATGAAATCACTTATTCCGAACTTGAAAAACAGGTTGCGGTATTACGTGGCGAATTAGTAAAAAAAGGATTGAAAAAAGGCGATTTCGTAGGATTATTTATTCCTAATTCCCTGTTTTTTGTTAAGGCTTATTTGGCAGTAACAACGTTAGGTGCATGTGCGGTTTTATTGCCTATTCATTTGGATAAAACAACGCTTTTCGGGTGTGCAAAAAAATTTAAATTATCCTTTTTAATATACGACGTATCCTTAAAGGAGCAAATTTCTCTTATAGAAGAGCAAGATAAACATCTCGTATTGCTCAACGGGCAAAATACTGATTATACCGCGGTAGGCTACCGTCTCGACGTTGAGAAAACATTGCCCTGTTCGGTTGTGTTTACGGGCGGAACAACAGGAAAAAGCAAAGGTGCGTTACTGTCGCAACAAGCGATTATGAGGGGAACAAAAAACGGTTGCTACGGAATAAAAGAAGTGTTCGAACAGCGTGTTTTTTTGATTTTACCTCTAACGCACGTATTTGGTCTGATAAGGACGCTTTTAACGTCTTTGTATACAGGCAGCACGGTGTTTATTTGCCGAAATAAGCAAAATATGTTTAAGGATATTTCGGAATTTAAACCTACAACTTTGATTTTGGTTCCTGCCTTGGCGGAAATGGCATTGACTTTATCTAAAAAATTCGGCAGAAATATGTTGGGGTCCGACGCAAAAACAATTATTTGCGGTGCCGCAACCGTTGCACCTTATTTGGCAAAAGAGTATAACGATTTAGGTATAACGTTGTTGCCGGGGTATGGCTTGACGGAAAGCGCAAACTTGGTAAGCGGAAATCCCAATCCTCTTGAAGATGCAACTTCGGTCGGTTTTGTATATCCTGAAATAGATTATAAAATCGTAGATGACGAATTGTGGATCAAAGGTGTTAATGTTTTCGACGGCTATGTCGGTGACGAAGACGAAAACGCATTGGTTTTTGAAGACGGATATTTTAAGACAGGCGATTTGGTAAAAATCGGCAATAACGGGAATTTATATATCGTCGGCAGAAAGAAAGAAATCATCGTTTTATCATCAGGAGAAAATATTTATCCCGCTGAAATAGAAAATAAAATTTATGAAATAGACTCTGTACAAGATTGTTTGGTATACGAGTACGAGCAGAAAATATGCGTGGAAATACTTCCCAGAGAAGAAGTTCTTAAAAATGCGGGGGTTATTGACGTACAAAAGCATTTTGAAGAAAAAATCGCCGAAATAAATAAAGTTTTGGCGCCGTACGAACGCATAAATAAAATT
>CAZBLS010000007.1:0-16737 GCA_964492705.1 uncultured Oscillospiraceae bacterium
GGCAACCGTATATATTATATATAATATAAGGTAGGCACTTTGCTGTTTTCGGAGAAAACCCAACAAAAAACGCCCTGAAAACAGGGCGTGAAAAAAACAAAATAACGTTTCTCCCATCCGGACTGTACCGTCGGCAACAGAATCGCACTGTTTCTGCCCCATTAAAAAGAGGCTCGCGGGCTTACGGCTTATACCGAATACCGCCGGTCGGGGAATTGCACCCCGCCCTGAAATCTTATAGCGTAATTATAGTATAAGTAACACGGTTAGTCAACCGTTTTTTACAGTTGAACGATATCGTCTATCAGTCCGTTTCCGTCGGTGGGAAAGTAAAAACAGTTGTAGTGAAAATTGCTTTCGTTGATCATATACCGCAGAGCAATGGTATTTTCTTTTTCGGTAAAAATATGACGGGGCAGATCGGTTTCGTCAAAAGTGCCCAGAAAATTGCGGATATCCTCAAAAGATGTATCGTTCTTAAACGAGTCGGATAAAAAACGCAAAGCATTTTCTTTTAAATTAAGGCGCACGGCTTGGCAGAAACATCGGAATTTGCAGGATGGAGATGAGAAATCATCACATTTGCAATCGGAAGACAAAAGTCGCATATCCGTAACCGAAAAAGTTTGCGTTACTTTGAAAAAATCCATTTTTCCCACGGAAAAAGTAACTGTTAGAATTTTGCCGTTAAAGGAATGTTCGGCACCTGTTACGGGTGGAAGAACAAAATCTGCATTTTTATTGATTACCGCAATAGACGAAGAGTTTTCAAGCAGAACGAAATTTTCGGAGAGAATACTGTATTTTTCGGTAAAAAAGTCGGTTTGGCAGTGGGAACCGTTTTTGTCCTGACAGACAAAACACCCACCTGCAATACCCGCAAATCCGTTATTCCATTGGGTCTCGCAAGTGACTATGGGCGGATAATAAGGCGGTTTGCCGTCGGATAAGACAAAAAGTTCATATACGGAATCGCTCCAACGCATAAGTTCCCCGCGACAGTGAGAACATTTTAAGAGAGAATGTTCGTACTGTAAAAGAGCGAATACGGGCAGACGGTCTTTTATTGAGGGAAAAAACGAAATAAAAGAGGGCGAAGTGCCCAACGGTACGGACAGTGTCCCGTTTTGCCTGATAGGTGACAGAAAAGATCCGTTAAGAAAAAACGCACCGTCCGTGTTTGAGGAAAGTATTACCGTGGGCATAAAAAACTCCTTTGCCGTGCATTGTACTTGTATTTTATGCAAAGAGCGGTTACAGATATGCTTAATATTGAGTACAGACAAAGTTTACATATAATTCATATCAAAAAATGCAAAAAACAGTTGCAAAAAAACGCATATTATAATATAATACTACCGTTGCTCTGTGCGGTGGAGTAACTGCGCCCTTTTTTAAAGGCGTAAAACGGTATGAAGCGGAAGGTTGCTGCCGTTGAGCAGGTAATTTCCGCGGACAATTGTCCGGACAATCGGACGAACAGCCGAATACACGCCGCTTCTTAAAATTTTATAAGAGGCACACACGGAACAGTGTATTTGAGCTACAACTAAGGAGGTATATAAATGGCATCGCAGAAAATCAGAATCAAATTAAAGGCTTACGATCACAATCTTATCGATCAGTCAGCCGAAAAGATCGTAGATACGGCGATCAAAACCGGTGCGAAAGTCAGCGGCCCCATTCCGTTGCCCACCGAGAAGGAAGTAATAACTATTCTTCGTGCTCCTCATAAATATAAGGACAGCCGTGAACAGTTTGAACTCCGTACTCACAAACGTCTTATCGACATCTACAACGCCGGATCCAAGACGGTGGACGCTCTTATGAAGACCGACCTTCCCGCAGGCGTTGACATCAACATTAAACTGTAAGGAGGAAGAACGATGATGACAAAAGGTATTTTGGGTAAAAAAGTCGGAATGACGCAGATTTTTGCATCTGACGGCAAAGTGATCCCTGTAACAGTCGTTCAGGCAGGTCCCTGCCCCGTAGTTCAGGTTAAGACTGCGGAAAAAGACGGTTACGAGGCTGTTAAAGTAGCCTTCGGCACTGTTAAGGAGCAGAATGTGAACAAACCCGACAAGGGTCAGTTCGTAAAGGCAAACGTTGCGGTTGCTCGCAATATGAAGGAATTCAAGTTCGATAATTCCGCCGACTATAAAGCAGGCGACGTTATCACTTGCGATATCTTCGCAGAGGGCGACAAGGTTGACGTTACGGCAAAGAGCAAAGGCCACGGTTTCTCGGGCGTTATCCAGAGATGGAATCAGCACACCGGTCCTATGGCTCACGGTTCGGGTTGCCACAGAGTAGTTGGTTCAATGGGCGCAAGTTCATCACCCAGCCACGTATTTAAAAACAAACATATGCCCGGTCACTGGGGAAATGAAACCGTAACCGTACAGAATCTCGAAATCGTACGTGTTGACACCGAGCGCGGAGTGCTTCTTGTAAAAGGCGCTGTTCCCGGTGCGGCAGGCGCACTGCTTACCGTTAAGCAGTCAGTAAAGAGTAAATAAGGAGGCAAGCAGAAATGCCAAGAGTAAATGTATATAACATTGAAGGCGAAAAGGTAAGTACCGTTACTTTAAAGGCAGATATCTTTGAAGTAGAAGTAAATATCCACGTTCTTCATCAGGTAGTTCGTGCCCAACTTGCTAACAAGCGTCAGGGTACAAAAGGCACTCTTACCCGTACAGAGGTTGCCGGTGGCGGTAAGAAACCTTTCCGTCAGAAGGGTACGGGCCGTTCCCGTCAGGGTTCATCAAGATCACCCCAGTATTATAAGGGTGGCGTTGTGTTTGCTCCCAAGTCAAGAGATTTTTCCATAACCGTTCCCAAGAAAGTAAAGAGACTTGCTCTTAAAGGCGCTCTTACCAGCAAGGCTGCGGATAAGGATATCATCGTACTTGATGCACTTGAAATCGAAGCAAAGACCAAAGCAATGGTTAAAGTTCTTTCAAACCTTAAAGTTGAAGGCAAGGCTTACATCGTAAATGCAGAGCCCACCGAAAACGTTGAAAGAGCGGCGGCTAATATCCCCGGAGTTAAGACCGGTCTTGTAAATACGCTTAACGTTGTTGATATCCTCAACCACGATAAACTTATTCTTACGAAAGCCGCACTTAAAAAGATTGAGGAGGTATATGCATAATGTTTAACGAAGACATCATCATTAAACCTGTTCTCACTGAAAAAAGTTACGATATGATGGCAGATAAGCGTTACGTGTTCGAAGTTGCTCCCAAGGCAAATAAGAACCAAATCAAAACCGCTGTTGAGGCTATCTTCGGCGTTAAGGTAGAAAAAGTAAATACCGTTACAACGCAGGGCAAACTTAAACGTATGGGTAAGTATGAGGGCAGAACCGCTACCGTTAAAAAAGCATACGTTATCCTTAAAAAGGATTCAAAGGCCATCGAGTTCTTTGAGAATATGGCTTAACTTTAAAAACAGTATACTTCCGATTGCCTACGGCGGCAGGCATCGGTAAGTGATAAGAACAGACCGCCGAGAAATGGAGTAAATACAATGGGTATAAGAAAGTATAAGCCGACTTCTCCTGCCAGAAGACATATGTCAGTATCGACGTTTGAGGAAATCACCAAAACGACTCCCGAACGTTCGTTGCTTGCAAAAGTTTCCAAAAACGGCGGAAGAAACAATGCCGGACGTATGACGGTTCGTCATCACGGCGGCGGTAACACCAGAAAATACAGAATAATCGATTTTAAACGTAATAAGGATGACGTTGCGGCAAAAGTTGCTTCCATCGAGTACGATCCCAACCGTACCGCAAATATCGCTCTCCTTAACTATGCGGACGGAGAAAAACGTTACATTCTCGCTCCCGTAGGCCTTAACGTAGGCGACACCGTTCTTTCGGGCGAAGGTGCGGATATTAAACCCGGCAATGCTCTTAAAATCAAGAACATTCCCGTAGGTACGCTTATCCACAACATCGAACTTCAACCCGGAAAAGGCGGACAACTTGTACGTGCGGCAGGTAATGCGGCGCAACTTATGTCAAAGGAAGAGAAACTCGGACAGGTTCGTCTTCCCTCGGGCGAAGTGCGTTACGTAATGCTTGAATGCAAGGCTACCGTAGGTCAGGTTGGTAACTTGGATCACGAAAACGTTCACATCGGTAAAGCAGGTAGAAAACGTCATATGGGCGTTCGTCCCACAGTTCGAGGCGTTGTTATGAACCCCTGTGACCACCCCCACGGCGGTGGTGAAGGTAAATCACCTGTCGGACGTCCCGGTCCCGTTACCCCTTGGGGCAAGCCCGCACTTGGATATAAGACTCGTTCTAAGAAGAACAGATCCGATAAATATATCGTAAAACGCCGTAACGGCTGATAAAACGGAAGGAGATTCAGTATGAGCAGGTCAGTAAAAAAAGGACCTTTCGTCAGCGAAAAGCTGCTTAAAAAGATTGAAGAAATGAATGCTTCCGGGGATAAGAAAGTAATTAAGACATGGTCAAGGTCGTCAACGATCTTCCCCCAGATGGTAAGTCATACGATAGCCGTTCACGACGGCAGAAAACACGTGCCCGTATATATCACCGAAGATATGGTAGGACACAAATTGGGTGAATTTGCACCCACAAGAACGTTCAGAGGACACGCAGGAAGCGAAAAGTCCTCGGGTAACAGATAAGGGGGCGGCAGTAAATGGCAACAAGAGTTAAAGAAAAAGCGGCGGCAAGAAAAGCAAACCGCGATACAAGACCTACGGCTACCGCAAAGTACATCAGAATTTCTTCACGTAAGGTAAGAATCGTACTTGACCTTATCCGCGGTAAAAACGTAGATGAAGCACTTGCTATCCTTCAATTTACGCCCAAGGCGGCTTCACCCGAAGTTGCAAAAGTTCTTACTTCGGCAATAGCAAATGCGGAGAACAATCCTCCGTACCTTAACAGAGACAATCTTTACGTTGCGGAAACGTACGCAAACCAAGGCCCCACTCTTAAACGTTTCAGACCCAGAGCAAAGGGCAGTGCGGCACCTATCCTTAAACGTTCAAGCCACATCACGGTCATCCTTGACGAGAAGAAGGAGGATAAGTAATTATGGGACAGAAAGTTAATCCCCACGGCCTCAGAGTCGGAGTTATTAAAAACTGGGATTCCCGTTGGTATGCCGGCAAAGATATGGCGGCAAACATCAGCGAGGATAACAAACTCCGCAATTATCTTAAAGGCAAACTTGCTTCTTTTAACGTTTCGAAAATCGAAATCGAGCGTAAGAGCAATGCAGTAACACTTTTCATTTATACCGCTAAACCCGGTGCTCTTATCGGTAAAGGCGGAGCCGGAATCGACGCTCTCAGAGCCGACCTTGAAAAATTCGCAGGCAAAAAAGTGTTCGTTAATATTATGGAAATTCGTAAGCCCGATATGGATGCGCAGCTTGTTGCTGAATCCATCGCTCAGCAGCTTGAAAAACGTGTATCTTTCCGCCGTGCTATGAAACAGGCTATGCAGAGAGTTACCCGTGCAGGCGCAAAGGGTGTTAAACTTCTCGTAAGCGGACGTCTCGGCGGTGCCGAAATCGCACGTAGCGAAGGTTATCACGAGGGAAGCATTCCGTTGCAGACTCTCAGAGCTGACATCGATTACGGCTTTGCCGAAGCGGCTACCACCTACGGTAGAATCGGCGTTAAAGTTTGGGTTTACAAAGGTGAAATCCTCGGCAAGAAGGCCAAAGCAGAAGGAGGCAAGTAATTATGTTAATGCCCAAAAGAGTAAAGAGAAGAAGAGTTTTCCGTGGCAGAATGAAAGGTACCGCTCAGCGCGGCAACTTCCTTGCTTACGGTGATTACGGTCTTGTTGCACTTGAACCCGCTTGGATTACAAGTGCACAGATCGAAGCGGCTCGTATCGCTATGACAAGATATATCAAACGTAGCGGACAGGTTTGGATAAAGATATTCCCCGACAAGCCCGTAACGGCTAAACCCGCCGAGACCCGAATGGGTTCAGGTAAAGGTTCGCCCGAGTACTGGGTAGCGGTAGTTAAGCCCGGTCGTGTGCTTTTCGAAATGAACGGAATAGATGAAGCCACCGCTCGTGAGGCATTGCGTCTTGCAAGCCACAAACTTCCTCTTAAAGTTAAATTTGTTAAGAGAGAAGACTTTAATAATAATGAACAGGACGGTGAAGTTTGATGAAACCGAGTAAGCTTCGCGAAATGAATGCAGAAGAACTTAATAATAAACTTTCCGAGCTTAAAAGAGAACTTCTTAATCTCAGATTTCAGAATGCCACCGGTCAACTTAATAACCCCAAGCAGATCGATGCCTGCAAAAAGGACATCGCAAGGGTTATGACCATACTGAGAGATTTTGAGCTTAACGCTCAGGGTTAACGGAGGAATAAGGACTTATGGAAAGAAATTTTCGTAAACAAAGAGTAGGTATCGTTATCAGCGATAAGATGGATAAGACCATCGTTGTTGCAGTAAAGACAAAGGTTCTTCATCCTCTTTACGGCAAGACTGTTAACCGTACCACAAAATTCAAGGCTCACGATGAAAAGAATGAGTGCGGCATAGGCGACACCGTTCGCATTATGGAAACAAGACCTTTAAGCAAAGATAAAAGATGGAGATTGGTGGAAATAGTTGAAAAGGCTAAATAAGCCTTTGAGACTGTTTTACCGGAAAGGGGTAAATTATGATACAACCTCAGACGAGATTGAAGGTTGCCGATAATACCGGCGCAAAAGAAATTATGTGCATAAGAGTTCTCGGTGGCTCTTTCAGAAGATACGGCAGCGTTGGAGATACTATCGTTGCTTCGGTTAAGAGCGCTGCTCCCGGCGGCGTTGTTAAAAAAGGTGACGTAGTTAAGGCTGTTATAGTACGTACCGTTAAACCTACCCGTCGTGCAGACGGAACATACATCCGCTTTGATGATAACGCTGCAGTTATCATCAACGACCAAAAACTTCCCCGCGGTACCCGTGTATTCGGACCCATTGCAAGGGAACTTCGTGAAAAAGATTTCATGAAGATCATCTCTCTTGCACCGGAAGTTCTGTAAGGAGGACACTGAAATGAAGATTAAAACAGGTGATACCGTAGTTGTTGTTTCGGGAGCAAGTGCTTCCACAAAAACACACAAGGTTCTCCGTGCTTTCCCCAAGGCAAACAGAGTTATTGTTGAAGGGGCAAACATCGTTACCCGCCACACAAAGGCTAAAAAAATGGGTGAAACCGGCGGACGTATCGAAAAGGAAGCACCTATCGATGCATCCAATGTAATGCTTTACTGCTCAAACTGCAATGCGGGTCGCCGTGTAGGCTATTCCGTTGTTGACGGTAAAAAAGTACGCGTTTGCAAAAAATGCGGAAAGAGCATTGACTGATCGAGGATAGGAGGAAAAGAGATACTATGGCCAGATTAAAGGACAAATATGTAAGCGAAATAGTTCCTGCTATGGAAAAAAAGTTCAACTATAAGAACATTATGCAGGTTCCCAAGCTTGAAAAAGTTGTTATCAATGCCGGCTTAGGCGACGTTAAAGACGATGCCAAGAAATTCCAAGCCGCTGTTGAAGAAATAGCATTGATCACAGGTCAGGCACCTGTGGTAACAAAGGCTAAAAAGTCCGTTGCAAACTTCAAAGTCCGCGAAGGTATGAATATCGGTGCAAAAGTTACACTCAGAGGCGAAAGAATGTATGAGTTTGTTGACAAACTCCTTAACATTGCGCTTCCCCGTGTTCGTGATTTCCACGGTGTTTCGGCTAACGCATTCGACGGCAGAGGAAACTATGCTCTCGGTATTAAAGAGCAACTTATTTTCCCCGAGATCGAATACGATAAGATCGATAAAGTACGCGGAATGGACGTTATATTTGTTACAACTGCAAATACCGACGAGGAAGCCCGTGAGTTGTTAGGACTTATGGGTATGCCTTATGAAAACTGATAGAGGGGGAAAAAGAAATGGCTAAAAAGTCTATGATCAATAAACAGCAAAAACCCGCAAAATTCTCCACTCGTGCTTATACAAGGTGCAGTATTTGCGGCCGTCCTCACGCAGTTTTGAGCAAGTACGGTATCTGCCGTATCTGTTTCAGGGAACTTGCGTATAAGGGACAGATTCCCGGCGTTAAAAAATCAAGTTGGTAAGTAACGGATATAAGGAAGGAGGACACCGATAATGGTTTTAACAGATCCTATTGCCGATATGCTCACCAGAATTCGCAATGCGATGGTAGCAAGGCACAGTACAGTTGATATTCCCAAATCAAAGATGAAGCAGGCTATCGCTCAACTTCTTCTTGACGAGGGTTATGTAAAAGGCGTTGAGGTAATCGACGCAGTTCCTCAGGGAACGATCCGTATTACTCTTAAATACGGTGCTAATAAAGAGAGAATAATTTCAGGTCTTCGCAGAATTTCCAAACCCGGCCTGAGAGTTTATGCCAGAGCAGAAGAACTTCCCAGAGTATTGGGCGGTATGGGTATAGCAATTATATCCACCTCAAAAGGCATAATGACTGATAAGCAAGCACGCGCCCTCAACATCGGCGGCGAAGTTCTCGCTTACATATGGTAATTCGGAGGTAATTTATGTCAAGAATAGGTAAACATCCCGTAACTATTCCCGCCGGCGTAACCGTAACGGTGGCTGACGGCAACGTAGTTACTGCAAAGGGCCCCAAAGGTACCTTTACTCAGCAACTTGCCAAGGACATGGTTATCAAGGTGGAAGGTTCAGAGGTTACCGTAACCCGTCCCTCTGACGAAAAAGAACACCGTGCACTTCATGGTCTTACAAGAACACTTATTAACAATATGGTAATCGGCGTTTCCGAAGGCTTCTCAAAGAGCCTTACTATTCAGGGAACAGGTTACCGTGCCGCACTTCAAGGTAAAAAATTGGTACTCACGCTTGGATATTCACATCCTGTTGAGATGGAAGCACCCGAGGGAATTACAATCGAAGTTCCTTCGCAAAACAACGTTATCGTTCGCGGTGTTGACAAACAGGCAGTAGGTCAGTTTGCCGCTGAGATCCGTTCAACGAGAGCACCTGAACCCTATCACGGAAAAGGTGTCCGCTATGAGGGCGAATATGTTGCTCTCAAAGAAGGCAAATCCGGTAAGAAGTAATCGGAAAGGAGCATAAGTGTAATGATAAAGAAAATTGATAAAAACGCTAACCGTCTTGCAAGACACGCACGTGTTCGTAAGAAGATAAGCGGAACGAGCGATCGTCCCAGATTGGACGTATACCGCAGTAACAGTCATATCTATGCTCAGGTCATTGACGATACGACCGGCACTACCCTTGCATCGGCTTCAACACTTGAAAAAGAGGTTGCAAATACGGTTGCCGATATGACTAAAACCGAGGCTGCAAAAACGGTAGGCAAACTTGTTGCCGAGCGTGCTGTTGCCAAGGGAATTAAAACCGTTGTGTTCGACAGAGGTGGTTACCTCTATACAGGCCGTGTACTGGCACTTGCGGAAGCAGCCCGTGAAGCCGGTCTGGAATTTTAACGGAGGTAATTTACGATGAACAGAATAGATCCCAAAACACTCGATCTTAAAGACAAATTGGTTGCGGTAAACCGTGTTGCCAAAACCGTTAAGGGCGGACGTAATATGCGCCTTGCCGCATTGGTTGTTGTCGGTGACGGAAACGGTCACGTAGGTGTAGGTCAGGGTAAAGCAGTTGAAGTTCCTGAGGCTATACGTAAAGCAACAGAAGATGCAAAGAAAAATCTTATAACCGTATCGCTTAAAGGAACCACAATTCCTCACACGGTAGTAGGTAAATTCGGCAGAGGCAAAGTTCTTCTTATGCCTGCTCCCGAAGGAACCGGTGTTATAGCCGGCGGTCCCGTACGTGACGTACTTGAAATGGTAGGCGTACGTGATATCCTTACAAAGAGTCAGGGTTCAAACAATCCTGCCAACTGCGTAAAGGCAACACTTGAAGGTCTCGCTTCACTTAAAACCGCAGAGCAGATTGCTGAAATGCGCGGCAAAACGGTTGAAGAGATCTTAGGCTGAGGAGGATACCGAAATGTTAAAGATTACACTCACCAAGAGCACCATCGGCTGCAAGAAAGATCAGATTGCTACCGTACAGGCTCTGGGACTTAAAAAAATGCACTCAACGGTTGTTAAAGATGACAATGACGCTATCCGCGGAATGATCTTCAAGGTAAAACACCTTGTAACCGTTGAAGAAGTAGACTAACGGAGGTACCGAATATGAAATTAGTTGATTTAAGACCCGCAGAAGGTGCCACCCATACAGGCCGTCGTCGCGGACGCGGTCCCGGAAGCGGACTTGGCAAAACTTCGGGAAAGGGACATAAAGGTCAGAATGCACGTTCGGGCGGTGGCGTACGCCCCGGTTTCGAAGGCGGACAGATGCCTCTTACCAGAAGGCTTCCCAAACGTGGCTTCTACAATCCTTTCAGCAAAGTATATACTGAAGTTAACGTTTCAACGCTTGACAGATTCGATGAAGATACGGTTATTACCGCCGCTCTTCTTAAAGAAACAGGCGTTATAAGCAAGATAGAGAAAGATGGAGTTAAGGTACTCGGAAACGGTGAATTGACAAAGCGTCTTACTGTTCAGGTTGCAGCCTTCACCCGTACGGCTCAGCAGAAAATTGAGGCGCTCGGAGGAAAGGCTGAGGTGGTATAAATGTTTTCAACATTCGTTAATGCATGGAAACTCCCCGAACTCAGAAAGAAAATCCTGTATACGCTTCTTATGTTGCTTATATACAGGCTCTGCTGTTTCATTCCCACGCCCGGCGTTAACCCCACTTTAACCATAGATGCGGCAAATCAGAATATCTTCGGTCTTATGAACATCATAACCGGCGGATCTCTCGAAGGCTATACATTTATGGCAATGGGTATCTCGCCCTACATCAATGCGTCCATTATCATCCAGTTGCTTCAAGTGGTTATTCCTTCCTTGGAGCGCCTCGGACACGATGAGGACGGCAGAGAGAAGATTAACAAAATCGTCCGTTATACGTCTTTTGGCTTGGCTTTCTTGCAGGCAATCGGCATTTGCTATGCTTTCGGCAAGAGTCAGCAGATACTCGTAAGCGGTATCAACCCTGTTTTAGGTTATATCTTGGTTGGTCTTTCACTTACGGCAGGTAGTGCCGTTGCTATGTGGATAGGCGACAAGATAAGCGAAAAAGGCGTAGGCAACGGTATTTCGATGCTTATATTCATAGGTATCATTGCCCGTTTGCCCCTTACGGCAACATCTTATGTTCAAAGCGCCGTAGACAATTCAAAAAACGGCAACAACGCTCTTTGGTGGATACTTCCCCTTGTGCTTATATTTATCGTAGCACTTATCGTTGTGGTAGTTTTTGTAGAACTCGGCGAACGCAGGATAAACATACAGTATGCAAAACGTGTTTCAGGCAGGAAAGTTTACGGCGGACAGAGCACTTATATGCCCTTAAAACCCAACTCCTGCGGTGTACTTCCCCTTATATTCTCAATGTCGCTGTTGATGTTCCCCAGCATTATTGCGGGAATGTTCTTCTCCGGCAGTGCTTTTGAAGCGTTCTATTCAAAATGGCTCGGTTCGGGCACTTGGGGTTACACAATCGTAAGCATCTTCCTTACAATAGGTTTTGCTTATTTCTATTCCGCAATTACCTTTAACGCACAGGAAACGAGCAAGAACCTGCAAAAGTACGGCGGATTTATTCAGGGTATACGTCCCGGAAAACCCACTACGGATTATCTTAATAAGATAAACAAACGTCTTGTGCTTTTCAGCGGACTTTACCTCAGCGTAATATCCAGCATTCCTATGATTGCAAGTTCAATACTCAGCCTTACCAATTACGGTTCGTCGATACTTAACCTTGCACTTACGTTCTCATCAACGGGCTTGCTGATTATCGTAAGTGTTGCAATCGAAGTATCCAAGCAACTTGAATCTCAAATGGTTATGCGCCATTATAAGGGATTCCTTGATTGATAAGAGGGCGGAAATGAAGATAATTCTTTTAGGAGCACCGGGTGCCGGCAAAGGCACCCAGGCTGCCCGTATTTGTAAAAAGTTCGCAATTCCCCATATTTCAACGGGGGATATGTTCCGTGAAAATATCAAATGCGGAACGGAACTCGGTAACTTGGCAAAAAGTTATATCGATAAAGGCGAACTTGTTCCTGATGAAGTCACCCTTGCGTTGGTTAAGGACAGGTTGAGTAAAGACGACTGTGCAAACGGTTTCTTGCTTGACGGATTTCCCCGTACCGTTGCGCAAGCTGACGGACTTAAAACCGTAACGGAACTCGACTGCGTTGTTAATATCGACGTTGATACAAATTTGCTTCTTGACCGTATTACGGGCAGACGTATTTGCGCAAAATGCGCAGGCACTTACCATATTTCCGCTTTGGAAAGCGATAAATGCCCCGTTTGCGGAAGCGAACTTGTTCAAAGGGCAGACGATAACGAAGCAACCGTAAAATCGAGGATCGACGTTTACAATTCCCAAACCAAACCCCTCATTGATTACTATGGGGATAAGGTTATGAGCGTAAACGGAAATCTTACGGCAGACGAAGTTTTTGACGGCATAGTAAAAATATTGGAGGCAGTTTAATGCTTTGCATTAAAAACGAATCCGCCATTAAGATTATGGCTGAGGGCGGTAAGATACTCGCTTCCTGTATGCAAATGCTCGGCGAAAATATTAAGCCCGGTATGAGCACACTTGAACTTGACAAATTGGCGTATAAGTATATAATAAAGAATAACGCCAAACCGTCGTTTTTGGGATTGTACGGATTTCCCGCAACACTGTGTATTTCCGTTAACGAACAGGTTATACACGGTATTCCGAATAAGCATAAAATAATTCGGGAAGGCGACCTTGTAAGCCTTGACGGCGGTGTATTGCTTAAAGGTTTTCATACCGATATGGCACGCACTTTCACCGTAGGTGAGGTTTCCGAAGAAAAAAGACTGCTTGTTGAAAGAACAAAACAGTCGTTTTATGAGGGAATCAAGTTTGCCAAAGTGGGCAACAGAATATCCGATATATCCCACGGTGTTGAGGAGTATATAAATCAGTTCGGATACGGTATAGTAAGGGATTTTACCGGTCACGGCGTGGGCAGGGAACTGCACGAATCCCCCGAGATACCCAATTTCGGTGCCGCAGGGCACGGTCCGAGAATCGTTAACGGTATGACGTTTGCCGTGGAGCCTATGATAAATCTCGGCACCCACAGGGTAACCGTTCTGTCCGACGGATGGACTACCGTTACCGCAGACGGAAAAGCATCGGCTCATTATGAGAATACAGTTGCCGTGATTGACGGCGAACCGGTTATTCTTACCGATACAAACGTTAGCATTTAGGTGTTACAATGAATATCGGCGATGCGGTAATTTCGACCGCCGGCAGAGATGCGGGAAGACTTTTCCTCGTTACGGCAGTCGAAGACGAAAAATACTGTTATATATGCGACGGAAAGTTGCGTAAAGCGGCCAAACCAAAAAAGAAAAAGGTTAGGCATTTGAAAAAGATTTACGGTTCCGACGGTGAAATTCTGTCACTGTTGCAATCCGAAAGCATTCTGTCGGACAAAAAGATCCGCAGAATACTGGCTGAATTAAAAGCAAAAAACGGCGAGGAGTGAATCCATGTCTAAGGAAGACGTCATTGAAGTTGAAGGCGTTGTAACGGAATTGAAAAAGAATGCCGTGTTCGAGGTTAAACTTGAAAACGGACATAAAATTCTGGCACATATAGCCGGCAAACTCAGAATGAACAATATTCAAGTGTTACCGGGAGACAAGGTAACGGTAGAAATTTCAACCTATGACCTTACTAAGGGAAGGATCATATGGAGAAGCAAAAACTAGGGAGGTTTTTATTATGAAAGTAAGACCCAGTGTTAAACCTATGTGCGATAAATGCAAACTTATCAAGCGTCACGGCAAAGTAATGGTTATCTGCTCGGCAGATAAGAGCCATAAGCAGAGACAGGGCTGATAAAAGTCCTGTCGTGTTTGTGCGCTGTGGCATAAAGCGCAGTTAGGACAACAAGGCCGTTAATCGGGTGCGGCTGACGGAAGAAATTCCGTTTACCCGTTCGGCTTTAACATAAAAACAATATTTTAAAGCAAGTTTGGAGGTAAACTTAATGGCACGTATCGCTGGTATTGATATACCGAAGGATAAGCGGGTAGAAGCATCTTTGCAGTCTATTTACGGCATCGGTCCCGCTATCGCAAAAGAAATTCTTGACCAAACCGGCGTTAATCCTGATACCCGTGTAAGAGATCTTACCGAGGATGAGGTTAACCTTATAAGAGATTATATCGACAAAAACGTACAGGTAGAGGGTGACCTTCGCAGAGAAGTATCCCTTAACATCAAACGTCTTGTTGAAATCGGATGCTATCGCGGAGTTCGTCATCGCAAGGGGCTTCCCGTTCGCGGACAGCACACCAAGCAGAATGCACGTACCCGCAAGGGTCCCAAAAAGACTGTTGGCGCAAAGAAAAAAGCCGGCAAGTAAAATAGGAGGACGAAAAAATGGCTAAACCGATCAAAAGAGGCGGACATCGCCGCATCGAAAAGAAAAACATCGAGCGTGGCGCAGCACATATCTGCTCCTCGTTCAATAATACGATTGTTACCATAACCGACGTAAACGGCAATGCTATAAGTTGGGCAAGTGCCGGCGGTTTGGGATTCCGCGGTTCCAAAAAAAGCACTCCTTTTGCTGCACAGTCAGCGGCTGAAACCGCAGCAAAGGCTGCTATGGAGCACGGTCTTCGTACAGTAGAAGTTTACGTAAAAGGTCCCGGAAGCGGACGTGAAGCAGCAATCAGAGCGTTGCAAGCGGCAGGTCTTGACGTTACTATGATTAAGGACGTAACGCCTATTCCTCACAACGGATGCAGACCGCCTAAACGCAGAAGAGTTTAATAGGAGGACAGATAAATTATGGCAAGATATACTGAAGCGGTGTGCCGTCTTTGCCGCCGCGAAAACCAGAAGCTTTTCTTAAAGGGCGATCGTTGTTATAGTGCAAAGTGTCCTGTTGTTAAGAGAGCAACGGCTCCCGGAATGCACGCAAAGAGTCGCAGAAAGACAAGCGAATACGGATTACAGCTCCGTGAAAAACAGAAGACCAAGAGAACTTACGGTATGCTTGAAAAGCAGTTCCGCAGTTACTTTGACAAGGCGACCAATATGAAGGGTGCGGCAGGCGAAAATATGCTTCAACTTCTTGAACGCCGTCTTGATAACGTTGTATACCGTCTCGGTTTCGGTGATTCCCGCGCTCAGGCAAGGCAGATCGTTAACCACGGTCACATCACCGTAAACGGCAAGAAGGTAAACATTCCTTCCTTTATCGTAAAAGCAGGCGACGTTATCGCCGTTGCGGAGGGAAGCACTTCCATTGAAAAATTCAAAGCAATGCGTGAAGGCACCAACAAGACCATTCCCGCTTGGCTTGAACTTAATTCCGCAGAACTCTCCGGTAAAGTTGTAGAACTTCCCAAGAGAGAAGATTTGGATCTCAGCATTGAGGAGCATCTTATCGTTGAGTTGTACTCCAAGTAATGCTGCCTGAAATTTTATAGGAGGGTTAAACATATGATAGAATTAGAAAAGCCTGTTATCGAATGTAAACAGATCAGCGAGGATGGTAAATACGCACAGTTTGTGGTTGAACCCCTCAGAAGAGGCTTCGGTAATACCCTGGGCAATTCTCTCCGTAGAATTTTGTTATCCTCCCTGCCCGGTGCAGCGGCTACAAAGGTTCGTATCGACGGCGTTTTGCACGAATTTACAACGGTTCCCGGTGTTAAGGAAGATGTTACCAACATCATCCTTAACATCAAAAACCTTGCAATGCGTCTTAATTCCGATACACCCGTTACTGCTACCATCAATGCAGTGGGTCCCTGCGAAGTAACGGCAGGAGATATCAAGGGCGACAGTTCACTTGAAATCATTAACAAAGATCTTCATATCGCCACCTTGGACGAAGGCGGAGTACTTAATATGGAGATCACGGTTGACAGGGGAATGGGATACGTTCCCGCTGACGGAAACAAAACGGACGATATGCCGATAGACGTTATTGCCGTTGACTCCATTTATACGCCTATATTAAAAGCAAGTTATCAGGTGCAGAGTGCCCGTGTAGGACGCAACTCAAACTTTGATAAACTTATTATCGACGTGTGGACCGACGGATCCATCAGACCCAACGAAGCCATTAGTATCGCCGCAAAGATAATGAATGATTATCTTGCATTGTTCATCGACCTTACCGAGGACGTTGCAGGCATACAGATGGCAGAGGATAAAGAGGGTGTAGCACCTCAGGCAAAGAGTTTGGATATGACCATTGACGAACTTGATCTTTCGGTACGTTCCTACAACTGCCTTAAACGTGCAGGCATCAATTCCGTTCAGGAACTTGCCCAACTTGATGAAGCGGATCTTATGAGAGTCCGCAATTTGGGTAAGAAGTCAATGGACGAGGTGCGCCAGAAGTTGGCAAGTCTCGGGCTTAAACTCAAAAACAACGAAGATTAATTAGGAGGATAAAAAAATGGCCGGTAATAGAAAACTTAACAGACCTACCGATCAGCGTGTTGCCGTTATCCGCGGTCTTGCAACCGACCTTCTTTGGTACGGACGTATTCAGACGACCGAAGCACGTGCAAAAGA
>CAZBLS010000007.1:16747-32900 GCA_964492705.1 uncultured Oscillospiraceae bacterium
AAAAGAAGTTCGTAAGCAGGCTGAAAAGATAATCACTATGGGTATCAAAACCTATAACGACACTCTTACCGTAACAAAGACAACGGTTAACGATAAGGGACAGAAAGTAGAAAAAGAATACAAGAACGACGGTCCCTCAAAACTTACCGCTCGTCGCCGTATGATGTCTTATCTTTATGAAAGAGAGATCGCCAGAAAAGAAGGCGAGAAAAAGGCTGAATACAAAGTACGTGTTGCCGATATCAAACATCCCGTTATCAGCAAAGTATTTGACGAACTTGCGCCTAAGTACGCTAAGCGTGCCGAAGAAAAAGGTCAGGGTGGCGGATATACAAGAATCATCAAGATGGGTCCCCGCAGAGGCGATGCAGCCGAAACGGTTATACTCGAACTTGTTGACTGAGTAATTTAAGAGGGCGCAGTGCGCCCTCTTTTACTATATTATTTAAATTAAAACAGAAAGGGCTTTTCGCTAAGGGTAAGATCCCGTAAACGGACAGTAAAATATTATTATGGTAAATACGGCAGTTCTCGGATACGGCACCGTAGGCAGCGGTGTTGTGGAACTTATCGAAATGAACAAAGATCACATCGCAAAAAAACTGGAACAGGAACTTAACGTAAAATATATTTTGGATATACGCTCATTTCCCGACAGTCCGTATGCAGATAAATTCGTTAAAGATTTCTCGCAGATCGAAAACGATCCCGACGTAAAGGTAGTTGCGGAGGTAATAGGCGGATGCACTTATGCCTACGATTACACCGTGCGTGCTTTAAAGGCAGGCAAAAGCGTTGTAACAAGCAATAAGGAATTGGTTGCGCAAAAAGGTGCGGAACTGCTTAAACTTGCAAAGGAAAACAACGTTAATTATTTTTTTGAAGCCTCGGTAGGCGGTGGAATACCCGTTATACGCCCGATGCACAGGTGTATGGCGGCAAATGAAATAACGGAAGTTTACGGAATACTTAACGGTACAACAAACTACATACTTACAAGTATGTTTGATCGTCATACTTCCTTTGAAAAAGCACTTGCCGAAGCACAGCGTCTCGGCTATGCGGAAGCAGATCCCACAGCCGATGTTGAGGGTCTTGATGCGTGCAGGAAGATATGCATTTTGGCATCCCTTGCTTTCGGACATCACGTTTATCCTAAAAACGTTACAGCGACGGGTATTTCCGGCATATGTTCCGAGGATGTTTACGTTGCGAGAGAGGCAGGTTACGGCATAAAACTTATCGGACGGGCCACTTGCACCGACGGCAAATACCGTGTAAGCGTTTCTCCTGCGTTTGTGCCCACTTCAAGTTTGCTTTGTAACGTTAAGGATGTTTTCAATGCAGTGTTGATAAAGGGCAATGCGGTGGGTGATATCTTCCTTTCCGGAAGAGGTGCAGGCAAACTTCCCACTGCCAGTGCGGTAGTTGCCGATATTCTCGATGCCGCAAAGCATTTTGAGTTCCTTAAAGGCTGGGGCTGGGAAGACGAAATTGCGGAGGAAGTTGTTCCATTTGAAGAATGCGAAGATGCGTGGTATGTCCGTGCCGAAAATTTAAGGGGCGATATTTTGGAAATATATCCCGAAGCACGGTTTATTACCGATATTGACGGTTGTACTGCGTTTATTGTACCGAGAAGAAAGAACGGGGAGCATTTTGCGTTGCAGGCAAAATTAAACGTAAAAACAGCAATTCCCGTTTTGGAACTGTAAAATATGGGCAAGAAAACCAAAGAGCCTAACGGAATTTGGCTCATCGCCATTATAGCGGTAGGCTTTTTAATCGGCTTTTTAATTTGCGTGATTACCTTTAATGTTCTCGGCGGAAATTAGGTTTAGGTAATTTAAGCCGAAAACAATTTTCGCTTAAAAGGGAACGAATCGGTGTGCATTGCTTGAAGACCGGTAAGTTGCAGTGAGCGAAATCGGATGAAAAAATAAGCAAAGAAAAGCCGCATAAACGCATAAATACACAAAATTCAAAATACCCTCTATCGTCGGATAGGGGGTATATTCTTATGTAAAGAGCGATGTAATTTTTTTGTTTTCGTAATTAATGCAAAGATATATTACGGTTGAAACGGGGCGAGGATAGGTGAAAAATTTGCTTTGCATATTTGACCCGCCTCGGATTGTACCGAAAAATTCTTTGCGCCGAAGCAAAACGGTTATCCACTGTTCAATTTCCGTAATTTGCGTTAAGATGAGCTGTACTTTTGTAAATCAAATACAGAGTATATAATTGCCGTGAAATTAATTTGCAACTGTATTTTGCGCAAGCGCAAATACAGTATTCAATAATATTATTCAATAAAAAAGCGAAATGCTTTCGGTGGTTTTCCGTCAGCATTTCGCTTTTGTCATTTAAAGTACGTCTTCAACAACCGTTTCGGGAGGAGTGTCGAGTTTTTGCGGATTATGCAAAAGTCTTTCCATACCTTTAAAAGCGGTGGCAAGATAGTGTCCGTCGGTTATACGCTCGTCGGTAACAACGGTATAATCTATCATAGTTTTTTGATAAACCGTTCCGTCACTTTTAAGGGCGAGCTCACGGCGTTTTGCACCGAACGTTATAAATACGGGCGTATTGCCGAAGTTGTAAAGGTGGTGGTAAATGGGAGGAATACCCAAAGAGCCCAAGTTTGAAATATAGATGCTTGAATGAAAGGGCGATGCGGTTTCGATGATCTTGGGCATAATTCCGAAGAAATCCAAAAACTGCATAAATGCAACAAACCAACGCAAAATAAGTTTGGGCAGGTGATTGATAACACGGGCGACGTTGTCAAGGGGGGTGGAATCTCCCATTTGACGTGCCTTTTCGATTTCCGCCTCCATTTTGCGGTAAACGTCGTCGGCGGTGTCGGAGGGGGAGAAGAAAACTTTCACCGAAGTTTCCTGTGCATTGAGTTTCATTTCCTTTTTTACCATCATACTGAGGATGATATCGTCACGGGAGAAAATGTTGAAACCTGCAATGTATCGGTTGATAGCAGGTTTTGAACTGACTACACGCACATATGCGGCTATCAAAAGGTGCATAAAACCGAATCCGGGCATACCGTTTTCACGTTTTTGCTTAATATAGTCCTCCACGGTGGCATAGTCCACGCTTGAAGTAAAGAGATTTTGCGAATCGTTACGCTTGTGCATAACGCTTACAGCCACGTACTGCATAGGGGGCAGGGTGCGGACTTTGCGTGCGTCTCGCCTATCTCCCAAGCGACGTTTTCTTGTTTTCGGCATAAAGAGCCTCCTTTGTTATTTGATATAAATTATAAATACGCAGATATTTTAACAGAAAACCCGTGCTTTGTCAAAAAAATATTGTATAAACGGGCAAAAGGCGATCAATAATCATATAAACGGAGGGAATATATATGAAAAAATTGCTTGTATTTATTGTTCTTGCGGTGATTGGAGCAAGCATTGCGATTTCCGCAAATGCAAAAACCGAGGATATTGTTAGGATACATATCCGTGCGTCGTCTGATTCACAGGAAGATCAGGATATAAAAATCAAGGTGCGAGACGGAATAAACGAATACCTCGCCCCGAAACTTAAAAACGCCAAGACTAAAAAAGAGGCGGAAGAGATAATCTCTGAATCGTTGACCGATATTGAACGCATAGGGGAAGAGATTGCAAACTGCGAAGTTTCCGCCGAACTGAAAGAGGAAGAATTTCCCCAAAAGACCTACGGGAACAAAATATATCCGGCAGGAAAATACACGGCACTTATAGTGTCGGTGGGTGAAGGCAAAGGACGGAATTGGTGGTGTGTGGCGTTTCCGCCAATGTGCTATACTACCGAAAAATGCGAAAACGGCGAAAAAAGGGAATACAGGTCGCTTATTTATGACCTTTTGGAAAGGATAGGGCTTATATGAAAAAACTTGTTTCCGTAATTCTTGCAGTCTGCTTGCTTATGCTTCCTCTTACGGTTTCCGCAATGACTCTCAGCCGAGGCAGTACGGGCGAAAGTGTGAGAGAGTTACAGCAAAAACTGAAAGATAAGGGATATTCACTAAACGTGGACGGCATTTACGGCAGCGAAACAGTACAGGCGGTAAAAAATTTCCAAAAAGACGCATCGCTGAAACAGGACGGCATTGCAGGACAGAAGACTTTGCAGGCATTGGGGTTAAATGGCAAAAGCGAGATTTCGGGCTCGGATATTTATTTGATTGCAAGGGCGGTGTACGGGGAATCTCGGGGAGAGGTGTATTTAGGCAAAGTAGCCGTGGCGGCGGTTATTTTGAACCGTGTTGACGACCCTGCTTTTCCTAATACCGTTGCGGGGGTAATATATCAACCGGGTGCGTTCGATGCTGTCAGTGACGGACAGATAAATCTTTCTCCCGATGAAGAATGTATACGTGCCGCAAGGGACGCTTTCGGCGGATGGGATCCCACAAACGGATGCGTTTATTACTATAATCCCAAAACCGCCACAAATAAGTGGATGTTAAGTAAGGAAACGGTTCTGACGGTGGGCAATCACGTGTTTTGCAGATAGGGGAATAAAATGAAAAAGATATTAACTTGGGCGCTTGTATTTGTACTGTTTGTTCTTTTGTGCTGTACGGGAGTTTTTGCGGTAAAGGAAGTAAAAAGAGGGGACGAACTGAAACTTAAATACGAAAATTCCCTTAAAGCCTCGGTTTCGGGTGCGATTGACGGTATGCGTGCGTTGGAGGGAGACTTGTCTAAACTGCTGATAACTTCTTCTCGGCAAAGGGAACTTTTATCGGCAATAGCAATAAAAAGTGCAGGATGTGCGGAAGATTTATCGTCGTTACCCGTGGTATCCACCTGTGCGCAGAATGTGCTTAAATTTTCAAACCAACTTTCATCATATTGCACTACGGTACTGAAAAAAGAGGAATTGCCCGATGATTTTGACGAACGGATATATTCGTTTTTTCTGACGGTGGGAAGCATAAATACTCAACTTGCGCAACTTGAAAACAGTATCGAGTCGGGGGATATCTCTCTTAGTGAAGTAAACGGAGCGGAACAAGTAAGCAACGGAGTGTTCGGCAGTATTACCGAAGAGATAACCGAGTATCCGGCTGTTATTTTCGACGGACCGTTTTCCGACGGACAGGAAGCCACCGCACCAAAAAAAGACAGGGAAGAGGTGACACCGGAAGATGCAAGCATATTTGTTAAACATCTTAATCTAAACGGAGAGTATAAAGGTGAGATCAACGGAGTTTTGCCTTGTTATCTGTTTGAGGGCGAAAATTTTCAGGCACAGGTAACTAAAAAGGGCGGACTGCTGTTAATGATGATATCTTCACGGGAAACGGGTGACAGAGTGCTTTCACTTGAAGAGGGGGAAGAATATGCAACGGAGTTCGTACAAAAGTTAGGCTACGGCAATACGGAAGTCGTGTGGCGTGAAAATTACGGAGATATCGCAGTTTACAATTTTGTGCCCACGGTGAACGGCACAGCGATATATCCCGATATTTTCAAGGTTAAAGTTGCCCTTGATAACGGAGATATTCTGTCCTTTGAGGGCAAAAGTTACGTTATGTGCAACTGTGAAAGAGAGATAGGCTATGCCCGTATTTCTTCGGAAGAAGCACAGGAAAACTTAAAGCAGGGTTTCGAAAAACAGTCCGAAAGGCTGTGCGTAATCTCAGTGGACAGAGAAGAATTTCTTGCGTGGGAGTTTTACGGAACGTACAAAGATATGAAGTATGCCGTTTACTTTGATGCACAGGAGGGCAGAGAACTTGTAAGTTTCAGAATAATAAGTTCGGAATCGGGAGAATCGGCAATATAATTGTTGCACATTGAATTTTTGTATGGTATAATTTACTAAAATTAAGCCGAAAACGGCGAAAGTGTGAGGTGAATTATGCTTTACAAGAAAAATTCGGAAGAGGTTCTTTCCGACGGACTGTTTAAAAATCCTACGAGCGAATACAGGGGCGCACCTTTTTGGGCGTGGAATACCAAACTCAACGATGAGATGTTGCTTAAACAGATAGAGATATTCAAGGAAATGGGCATCGGCGGATTTCATATGCACGTGCGCACGGGTATGGAAACCGAATATCTCAGCGAAGAGTTTATGCACTTTATCAAACTGTGCAACGAAAAAGCAAAAAAAGAAGATATGCTTTGCTGGCTGTACGATGAAGACAGATGGCCCTCGGGTGCGGCAGGCGGTATCGTAACAAAAGACTATAAACTGCGTGCACGTAATATCGTGCTTTCGCCCGTAAAACCGTTAAGTATTGCAAAGGATTATGCGGATTTCTGCCGTATTGCGGATGAAACAGGTAAATGTAACGGATACTTTATCGCAAGGTACGGCGTAAAACTCGACAGCGACGGCTTCTTGGAAGATTATAAAATGCTTTCCGAGGACGAAGAATATCCGCAGGGCGAGATATGGTATGCCCATATGCGTATTGCAGGGAATTCCGGTTGGTATAACGGGCAGAACTATATCGACACGATGAATAAAAAAGCAGTGGAAAAATTCGCAGAAGTTACCTACGAGGCTTACTATAAAAATGTGGGTGAGGATTTCGGCGGAAGTATTCCGGCGATATTTACCGACGAACCGCAGGTTTCAAGAATAGTATATAAAGCAAATTCCGCCGACGGTAAGGAAACCGAACTTCCCTTTACCGACGATTTTGAAGAGACGTATAAAGAAGAATACGGAGAGAGCATACTTGCAAAATTCCCCGAACTTATTTGGGAAAAACGCAATAACGGCTGTGCACTTACCCGTTACAGATATCACAATCACCGCACCGAAAGATTTGTTTCCGCATTTACCGACACTCTCGGCAAGTGGTGCGAAGCACACGGCATCGCATTTACCGGACATATGATGGAAGAACCCACACTTGAAAGCCAAGTGCATTCGCTTGGCGAGGCTATGCGCTGTTACAGGAATTTCCAAATTCCCGGTATGGACTTGCTTGCCGACAGCGTTGAGTTTTCAACGGCAAAACAGGTTCAGTCGGCGGTACATCAGTACGGCAGGGAAGCAATGCTTTCGGAAACGTACGGTATTACCGGTTGGGATCTCGATTTCAGGAGCCATAAGCGTCAAAGTGATTGGCAGGCGGCAATGGGTGTTACCGTGCGTGTGCACCACCTTACTTGGGCTTCAATGAACGGCGATGCAAAGCGCGATTATCCTGCGTCTATCGGATATCAGTCGCCGTGGTATAAGCAGTATTCTTATGTGGAAAACCACTTTGCAAGGCTTTATACCGCACTTACGAGAGGTACTCCCGACGTGCGTGTGGGCGTTATTCATCCTGTTGAAAGTTATTGGCTCTTCTGCGGACCTAACGATAAAACGGGCATAAAGCGCAATCAGCTTAACTCACGTTTCCTGACTCTTACCGATTCCCTTGCTTACAGCGGTATCGATTTCGATTTTATATCCGAATCGCTTCTTCCCGAACAGTGTGCCGAGGTAGGCAATCCCATAAAGATAGGTAAAATGGAATACGACTGCGTCGTTGTACCCGAAATGACGACTATGCGTCGCACAACTCTTGATAAACTTGCATCTTTTGCACGTAAGGGCGGAAAAGTTATACTTATGGGTAATGCTCCCGAGTTTATTGACGGTGCCTTGTCCGATGAAGCAAAGAATGAAGCGAAGAATTGGACGGTAATCCGTGATGACGATGCCGAGCTTATCGACAACCTTGAACCTTGCCGTTTTGTGAATTTCAAAAATACGGACACCGGTATGCGCAATGAACTTGTACATCAGTTGCGCAACGACGGCGAATATAAATGGCTGTTCTTCTGCCACGGCAAAGATATGCAAAATTCGCCTCATTGGGTAGGTTCGGAAAGTTTTGAAAGGACGGAAGTAACGCTTAAAGGAAATTGGGATGTAACCGAGTACAATACGCTCACCGGTGAGATATTCACGCCCTCTTATGAGGTCAAAAACGGAAAGACCGTGCTTAAATACACTTTGTTCGGTGAGGACAGTGTGCTTTTGCGCCTTAAAAAGTCGGATGATACCGAAAAGAAAGTAATGCGTAACGGAAGTATGAAACCCGTTCCCCTTAAATGCAAAGATATCGGCGACGAAAGGGCGGAAGTACGAATATCGGCGGTTAAACTTAACGACGGCGTAAAATATACTCTTGACGAACCTAACGTTATTCTCCTTGACTTGGCGGAATATGCCTTTGACGGGGAAGAATACCGTCCGCAGGTTGACTCTATCCGTATCGGCGAGTTGGGAAGAGAGCGTTTTTACAGTGAACATCAAATGCAAACGGATGTTCAGCCGTGGGTTCCCGTTCCCGAGGAACTTAAAAACGATAAGGGACATACCGTAAAACGCAGATTTACTTTCGAGACGGAAATCGAACTTAAAGATACTTGCCTTGCACTTGAAATGAGTGACGTTGCACGGATATTTATCAACGGCAAAGAAATCGAAAAAGAATTTGACGGTTGGTATGTGGACGAATGCATTAAAAAAGTTAAATTGCCCGTAATTCCCAAAGGAAAAGTTACGGTTGAAATTATTACGCCTTTCACATTAAGGGGAAGAACGGAATGGCTGTACGTATTGGGCGATTTCGGCGTAAGAGTAGAGGGCAAGAGAGTAATTGCCTGCAAGAGAAAAGAATTTTTGGATTACGGAAATGCGGTAAATCAAACGCTGCCTTTCTATACGGGAAATATTACCTATCATACGTCTTTTGAAGAAAAAGAGGGCAAGATGCGTACTTTGCAGATACCCTTTATCGGCGGAGCACTTGCAAGGGTATCCGTTGACGGAAAAGATATGGGCACGGTTGCCATATCGCCTTACTGCATTGATTTGGGATTTGTGGAAAAAGGCGAACACAGGGTGGATATAACGCTGTTCGGTACAAGATACAACGGCTTCGGACCGTTACATAATATGCATAAACGTGTCCCCGGATATACGTATATGTTCGGTAGCCCTTACAGTTGGCGCACTTACGATTCTTCTCTTTGGGACGATTCTTATCACTTTGTGGAATCGGGTATTCTTGCCTGCCCCACGGTATATTAAACAAAACACTTTACGGCACTCTGTTATTACAGGGTGCCGTAGTTTTTCTTGCCAATATGCCGACCTAACCGTGCCGTCGAGCGGAAAGCATTTGCATCGGCGACGGGAGGAAGTATTCAAATAAAAAAAGAGTTTAAAGCAAACGGTTAAACTTCGCTTTAAACTCTGCTGTTTTAAATTTTTTGCTTATCAGATTTCTACGTCCAAAACCTGTCCTTTTTCGTCGGAAGCGAAAGCGGCTTCCATAACGCACATAACACGGCGTACTTCTTCAAGTTTAATATATCTCTCGGCAGTTCCGTCGATTGCGCCTACCACGTTACGGTAGAAATCGTGTACGTCACTCTTGGGAATATCAAGATCGTATTCGTCCAAAGTGATTTCGTCGCGGGGAGCCATTGTCTTGGTTATACCTGCCGCATTCTGTACGGGTGTAACGTCTTTTTCCTGCCATGCTTTAAGTTTAGCCACGTGACAGGGATGCTGCCAATCTTCGATCTTGGCACTGCCGTTTTCCGCAAGCATATAAAAACGGGGCATAGGCAGGAAGTTGTAGGTTCCAACTTCCACCAAAGCGGTAACACCGTCGGCGTAAGTCAAATAAAGTTTAAATCCGTCATCTACTTCCTTGTTGGTTATATGGGAGCAGGTGCAGTATACTTTAACTATCTTTTCACTGTGGAGTTGGAGCATTTGGTCGATAAGGTGCACGCCCCAGTCAAGGATCATTCCACCTCCGTATTCCTTTTCGCAACGCCAATCGCTGGGAATGCCTCGGGAACCGTGAATTCTGCTTTCGATGCAAATGGGAGCGCCGATATTTTTTGATTGGATAACCTGCTTTACCGCAAGAAAATCCACGTCCCAACGCCTGTTTTGATGCACGGTAAAGAATTTGCCCGTGCGCTTTGATGCGTCTGCCATTTCGTCAAAGGCTTTAACGCTCATCTCAACGGGTTTTTCGCAAATAACGTTTTTGCCTGCTTCCATAGCGGAAATAACAAGGTCTTTGTGCCTGTCATTTGGTACTGCGATAACTACGATATCCACGTTTTCATCGGCAAAAATTTCTTCGTTGGAAGAATATACCTTTACACCGTCGTTCTTTGCGGCTTCTCTGCGCACTTCCCTTATATCGTAAGTACCTGCAAGAGTACATACGTCACTTTTGAGAATTTGCTTGCAGTGCCAAGCACCCTGTCCGCCGTATCCTATTACTGCTACATTTTTCATAAAGTCACCTCTTAACTAACGTTGAACCCTGAGGAGTATCTTTTATATCGTATCCTCGGGCATTTATTTCATCTCTTAATTTATCCGAAAGCGCCCAGTTCTTTTCTTTTCTCGCCTGTGTGCGCTCTTCAAGCATTTTTGTAAGTTCCTCGGGAATTTCTTCCTGCAAGGGAACATAGCCTTTGTCAAGACCGAGACCCAATATTCTGTCCGTTTTAAGTGCCGTAGCGTAAATTTCGGCACTTGTCTTTCCGCTGCGGAGTAAGTTCCAAAGAATACCGAGCGCTTTGGGCACGTTAAGGTCATCGTTGACCGCCTCGGTAAATGCATTATAGGCTTCCGTGCAAACAGACTCAGTTTCGGGGTCGGAGGGAGCGTTTTTGTTTGCGTTCACCGCTTCCAACAGACGGATATAGGCTTTTTGTGCCGACTTTATTGCATCCCAAGTGAAATTTATTTTATTGCGATAGTGGGCGTTAAGGCAGAAATATCTGAAAGAAAGAGGCATAATGCCGTTCTTTTCCAAGTCCGCAACGGTATAAGTGTTGCCGAGGCTCTTGCTCATTTTACCGTTGTCCACCATCATAAATTCGCCGTGCATCCAATAGTTTACGGCAGGATGACCCAAAAGTGCAGTGGACTGCGCAATTTCGTTTTCGTGGTGAACGGGAATATGGTCAACACCTCCGGTGTGTATATCAAAAGTATCGCCTAAGTATTTCCGTCCCATTGCCGAGCATTCGATATGCCATCCGGGATAACCCATACCCCAAGGACTTTCCCACTGTTGCAAGTGCTCTTTGGGGGCCTTTTTCCAAAGGGCGAAATCCGCAGGGTGGCGTTTTTGGTCATTCACTTCAACCCTTGCGCCTGCCATTTGCTCATCAAGGTCCAATTTGGAAAGTACGCCGTACTTGCCGTATTTTACGATATCAAAATAGATACCGTCGTCGGTTTCGTAAGCGTACCCCAGATCCTGCAAGCCCTTTACAAAATCTATCATTTCGCTTATATGCTCCGTTGCTTTCGGTACAACTTCGGGTATGCCGATGTTAAGCGCACCGATGTCGTGCATAAATACCGAGGTATAGTATGCTGCAATTTCAAGGGGCGATTTTTTCTGCACCTTTGCGGCTTTTTCCATTTTATCTTCGCCCGAATCGCCGTCATCGGTAAGATGACCTACGTCGGTAATGTTCATTACGCCCGTTATCTTGTATCCGTCCTCTTTAAGTGTACGGCGCAAAAGATCCATAAAGATATAGGTGCGCAGGTTACCTATATGGGCAAAGGAATATACGGTAGGCCCGCAAGAATACATACGTACTTCGTTGGGGTGAACCGTTTTCAGTTCTTCCTTTTTGTTGGTAAGAGTGTTGTAAATGTACATATAAAACTCCGTTACTGTGTAATATCACTTGTTTCCGCAGAAACATATTATGTTATATTATACCCTAACACTCGCTTTGTTGCAACCGATTTGTTCTAATCAACGGTAAAAAAACATATTTTTCATCAGGTGATTCGGTTGAAGAAAAAAACTTTGTTTAACGTGGGTATACTTACTTTCACGAATATATTCGTGCGCTTTGCGGGAATGCTGTACAAGATATGGCTTGCAAAAAGTATTTCGCCTCTCTCTTTGGGAATATATCAGTTGGCAACTTCGGTGTACGGCTTTTTTATTACGCCCGTAGCATCGGGGCTTCCTTCGGCGGTAAACCGACTTTGCGCTAAACATTCTTCAAGTGCGGAAAATGTGCTTTCCTGTGCATTGCGCACGGCGGTAATTCCCCTTGCGCTGTCATCGGGAATAATTTTTTTCGGCAGAGATATTATCTCAAATCTCATTTTGCATACGCCCGACGGACGTTTAACGGCGGTTGCGCTGATTCCTGCCGTAACGTTAGGCGGAATATCAGCACTGCCTGCTTCATATTTGCACGCAAAAGGACGTTCGGCTGTTCCTGCGATTATTGAAATTGCCGAACAGGTTTCGAAAATACTCTTTGCGGCAGTGCTTGTGAATTTGTTTTCGGACTTTTTCGGTAAAGAACAGTCCCTTATACCGGTTTTTGCATTAAGTTTCGGTTCTGCCGTATCATTTTTGCTGTCTTTCGCATTTGTGAAACCGATAAGGGAAAAAGGAAAATTTTACGGAGAACTTGCGCAAAATGCTCTTCCGCCTACTTTTGCGAGAATAGTCACTTCTCTTTTGCACTTGGCAAACGTATCGGTGCTTCCCGTTTGTCTTGCAAAGTACGGATACGGCAGTGAGGAAGCCGTTGCTCTCTACGGAATACTTTCGTCTATGGCATATCCCATAGTGTTTATTCCTATGACGGCAATAAGTGCCGTTTGCACGGTATATTTGCCCGAAATTGCCAAAAACCTAAATGATTTTAAGGCAATCAAACGCAAATTTACAAGGTATTTACTGTCGGTCACGGTATTGTCGGGAATATTCTGCGTCGGGTTATTACTGTTTGCGCCGTATTTTTGCCTTAAATTTTTCGGTAACGGGGAATCGGGACATTTTGCGGTACTGCTTATTCCCTGTGCAATGTTTTGCGGAATGAAACAAATATGTTCCACTACTCTTAACGGCATCGGAAGACAAAGGGCACTTGCGGTCTTGGCAATTGCCGACGGCATTTCGGGGATTTTGCTGACACTTTTGCTTGCAGGGGAATACGGCATTTACGGCTTTATAGCAGGCAATTGCATACAGGACTTAATTGCCTTTGCTTTAACTTTCGCACTGTGTGTGAAATTCATAAAAAAGGGGGAGAGCAAATAATGCGAGTGGCACTTTTCGGCAATCAAAATTCGGGAAAAACGACGCTTTTCAATCTTTTAACGGGAAACAACGCACGCACGGGAAACTATCCGGGGATAACGGTAGATGTGGCAGAGGGAAAAATGGACGGTATACAAATCGCCGATCTGCCGGGGATATACTCTCTTTCGGCAAGAAGCCGTGAGGAAGAGATATCCGCCGAGTTTTTGCGGACAAAACCGGACATAATAGTAAATGTACTCGATGCCAACTGCATCGGTCGGGGACTTTATCTTACAATGCAATTGGGCGAGTACGGAATACCGATGATAGTAGTTTTAAATATGATGGACGAGGCGGAGAAAAAGGGAAAAATAAACGTAAAAGAACTTGAAAGAAACTTGGGTGTGCCTGTACTGCCCGTAAGCGCACGGCAAAACAGAGGGTGCGATATTTTAAAAAAACACATAAAAGAAAATAAGGCCCGTCGGTTAAAAAAAGAATTTTCCTGCGGAGAGAAGAAAGGAAAGGAGCGGGCGGAGTTTTACTATAAAAAGACAGATGAACTGTCAAGATATTTTCCTTTGAAAGAAGACTTTAAAATTCCCTTTGCCGACCGAATTTTAACGGGAAAGGTAAGCGGAAGCATTTGTTTTGTTCTCATACTTACGTTTATTTTGTATGTAACTTTTGCCCTGTTCGGCAAAAGTTCCGCTGAGTTTACGGAAAAAATATTTGCGATTATTTGCACAAAAGCGGAAACGGTTTTAGATAAGACGGGTGTTTCACCGGTTTTGAAGGGAATTATATGTGACGGTATTCTGTCGGGCACGGGAAGCGTAATTTCATTTTTGCCCTGTACGCTGATGCTTTCCTTTTTGCTTGGAATAGCGGAGGACTCGGGGTATATGTCAAGGGTGGCATTTATATTTGACGGACCTATGCGACGGGTGGGACTGTCGGGCAAAGCCCCGATTCCGCTTATCTTCGGTACGGGCTGTACCGTTCCGGCGTTGCTTTCTTGCCGAACGGTGGAAGAAAACAGGCTCAACACCGCATTGGCAGTGCCATTTGTACCCTGCTCGGCACGGCTTCCCGTGTATTTTATGCTTGCTTCAAAATTCTTTGCTCATCCGTTTGTATTCGTTGCGGTTATGTATGTTTTGGGATTTTCCTGTGCGATAATTTCCGCAAGTATATCGTCAAAGGGTACACCGCCTCCATTTTTAATGGAACTTTCGCCCTACCGAATACCCAAACTTTCCACGCAGATAAAAAACACTTGCGATAAGGCATTTGATTTTGTAAAGCGCACTTTTTCGGTGATCTTGCTTGCAAGCGTTGCGGTGTATCTCCTTTCAAATTTAACCTTTTCATTACATTTTTCGAGAGAAAACAGCATACTGCAAGTGATCTCAAAATGCCTGCTTCCTGCATTTTCGCTTATGGGAATAAATTCTTGGCAGTGCGTGGCTTCTCTTGTTTCGGGAATAAGCGCAAAAGAAGCTATACTCAGCACACTGACCGTTCTCGGGAGCGAAAACGTATTTAATATGCAAAATGCCGTATCTTTCGGCACCTTTGTTACGCTGTACACGCCCTGTATAGCATCCCTTTCGGTTATAAAAAAGGAATACGGCACAAAATATGCGGTAAAAAGCGCAGTTGTACAGACCTTTACCGCATACGTTGCAGGCGTAATTGCCTATTTTGTTGCTTGCCTTTTCTTAAAATAGAACTACGTTAAAACCAACTGCTGTCCGGCGTAAAGGGGAGTTTCCGAAGAAATAAAATTATACCGAGCAATATTTTCGGCAGTCGTGCCGTGAGCGGAGGCAATGCTTTTCAGCGTATCGCCGGGGCGCACCGCATATACGTAAGAGTTTTCGGGAGGAACGGGCACGGAGATAATACTGCCTACGGGAATATTTCTTACGTCGGTTATTTGCGGATTGACCGCAAGGATATTGGCAACCGTTGTGCCGTATTCCTTTGCAAGCAAAAATACCGTGTCACCTCGGCGAACTTTGTGCCTGCGGTAAGTTTCGCCCATTTCGTCGTTTTCGCGGCTTTCGGAGTTGGCGGTCTGCTCAAAGCGGTTGCCTTGGCTCATTCCCAATGCGTAAAGGGCGTAAACTTCATCGCTTACCGGAATTTCTATCTTCTGCCCCTTAACGGTATTTTCGCCGTTTAAACGGATAAGTTCCTGCACGGGAACGTTGAATTTTATTCCCAAATCAAACAGCGTATCGCCCTCTTGCAGTATGTATTCAGCCGTTTTCATAAAAATCACCTCTCGGATAATATATGATGTTAAGTTGCGTTTTGTGACAAAATCCGCTTGCAATTGAGCAAATAGGGTGGTAAAATACTGAAAAAGGAGAAAATAATGTATAAAACGGTGAGCAATGAGGGTAATTTTACCCAAATAATAAATAAATCGAGGTTTATAGCACGTATCGTCCATACCGAAACCGAAGAGGACGCCAAAAAGGTGATTGCAGAGGAAAAGAAAAAATATCCCGATGCACGGCATTGCTGTTGGGCGTATGTTATGGGGGAAAAAAGCGATATGCTCCGCTACGGTGACGACGGCGAACCGCAGGGTACGGCAGGGCTTCCTATGCTTGAAGTTTTAAGGAAAAAAGGAGTGACCGACGTTACCGTTGCGGTAACGAGATACTTCGGCGGAATACTTTTGGGTACGGGCGGTCTGACACGGGCGTATTCTTCTTCCTGTGCGGAGGCGCTTGAAAATGCAACGCTTGCCTGTATGCGCCAATGCAAAAATTTAACGGTGAAACTTGATTATTCAACTTATTCGGCAATAAAACTCACTTTGGAAAATTTCAGTGATGCCGTAAACGAAAATACGGAATATACCGATTGCGTAACGGTGACTTTTGCGGTCAAAAGCGAAAAAACGGAAGAGATGTGCAACCTTATAACCGAACTTACAGGGGGTAGAGCAGTACCTGCGGTAAGCGAAGAATATTTCAGAGTCTGGGACGAATAAAATGCCGAAATTTAAGATATTTTTTATTTAATACTTGATATTTTGGAAAAAGTGTGATATTATAC
>CAZBLS010000008.1:0-32823 GCA_964492705.1 uncultured Oscillospiraceae bacterium
TCTTTACGGAGCGCAACGGCATCTACATTCTCGATTTGCAGAAGACCGTTAAGAAAGTAGAAGAAGCATATTCCTTTATTTTCGACGTTGCCGCTAACGGCGGTTCGGTTCTTTTCGTAGGAACAAAGAAACAGGCTCAGGAGTCCATTGAGTCCGAAGCTAAACGTTGCGGTATGTTCTATGTAAACCAGAGATGGGCAGGCGGTATGCTTACCAACCACAAGACCATTCGTTCCAGAATCGAAAAACTTAAAAAGATCGAAAAGATGATCGAAGACGGTACAATGGATCTGCTTCCCAAAAAGGAACAGGCTAAACTTATGAAGGAAAAGGCTGAACTTGACGCTAACTTCGGCGGTATCCGCGAGATGAAAGGTCTTCCCGACGTTATGTTTGTAGTTGACCCCCGCAAAGAGGCTAACGCTATTCACGAAGCCAAGATCCTCGGCATTCCCGTTGTTGCTATTGTTGATACAAACTGCGATCCCGACGATGCGGATTACGTTATCCCCGGAAACGACGATGCTATCCGTGCGGTAAAACTTCTTGCAGGCACAATGGCTAACGCCGTTATCGAAGCAAATCAGGGCGAATCTTTTGACGAAGAAGAGCAGGTTGAAGTTGCAGAGGATGCAGTAGAAGAAGTTGTTGCCGAAACCGAAGAGGCTCAGGCTGAATAATTAACGGAGGATATTGTTATGGCAGAAATTACAGCCAAAATGGCTATGGAATTTATGAAGAAAACAGGCGTTCCGCTGATGCAGAGCAAAAAAGCATTACAGGAAGCTAACGGCGACGAAGATAAGGCATTGGAACTTCTCCGTGAGAGAGGAATGGCTACCGCCGCTAAAAAGCAGTCCCGTATTGCCGCAGAGGGTATGGTTGATTCCTATATCCATATGGGCGGAAAAATCGGCGTTTTGCTTGAAGTAAACTGCGAAACCGACTTTGTTGCGAAGACCGATACGTTTAAGCAACTTTGCCACGGCATTGCTATGCATATCGCAGCCGCTAACCCCGCATATCTTTCAAGGGAAGACGTTCCTGCGGACATCATCGAAAAAGAGAGAGAAATTGCACGTGCGCAGGCTCTTAACGAGGGTAAAAAAGAGCAGTTTGTTGATAAGATTGTTGACGGAAGAATCAACAAATTCTATAAAGAAAACTGCCTTCTTGAACAGGTTAGTATGATCGACGGTGAAAGAACCATTACCGAACTTGTTAACGAAGCGGTTAGCAAATGCGGTGAAAAGATCTCCGTTCGTCGCTTTACCCGTTACGAAATGGGCGAGGGCATCGAAAAGAGACAGGATAATTTCGCTGAAGAAGTTATGAGTCAAATGAAATAATTGAAATTCGGAACACCTAATAAGTGTTCCGTTTTTTTGGAAAAAAACGGAGGACAGAACTTTGGCATATAAGAGAATTTTACTTAAACTCAGCGGTGAAGCATTGGGCGACAACGGCAAAGGTTTTAATTTCGATACCGTAAACAAGGTTGCATCGCAGATTGCCGAACTTGTTAAAAACGGCATACAGGTAGGCGTTGTGATAGGCGCAGGTAACATTTGGAGGGGCAGACAGGGTACCGATATGGATAGGATAGATGCTGATCATATGGGTATGCTTGCCACGGTCATCAACTCCCTTGCAATGAAAGATGCGGTAAAAAAACAGGGCGTTAACTGTGTTGTTATGACGAGTATCCCTATGGATTCGGTTGCGGAACCCTTTGCGGCACGCAGAGCGGACGAATATCTTAATAAAGGAACGGTATGCATTTTCGGCGGAGGAACCGGAAGTCCTTTCTTCTCAACCGATACTGCGGCGGCACTCCGTGCGGCGGAGATAGGCGCAGAAGCAATCTTGCTTGCCAAGAATATTGACGGCGTGTACACTGCCGACCCGAGAAAAGATGTAAGTGCCAAACGATACGTTTCCGTTGCTTTTGAAAAAGTCCTTGCGGACAGATTGCAGGTTATGGACAGTGCCGCCACTGCAATTTGTATGGATAACGATATTCCCATAATCGTGTTTGCACTTAATGAACAGGATTCCATAAGGCGTGTTTCCTCGGGAGAAAACGTTGGTACAAGCGTGAAAAACGGTGTTGAGACCGAGTTTTACCTTTAAGTGCGAAAAATAAATAAAATTTTTACGAAAAAGGTGCCGAAAGGCATCTTTTTCTCTTGAAAAAAATCATAATATTCGGTATAATATAATAAATAAAATTACGGAGGTATATTTATGGCTAATGAATTTGTAACCATAGTAGAAATGACCGCACAGGAGAAAATGGATAAAACCGTTAACGTGCTTAAAGACAATCTTGCAACGATACGTGCAGGTAGAGCAAATGCAAAGGTGCTCGACCACGTGCTTGTTGAATATTACGGTACTATGTCACCCGTAAATCAGGTGGCAAATATTTCCGTGCCCGAACCGAGAATGCTTCTTATACAGCCTTGGGATGCTTCAATGGTAAATCCCATTTGCAAAGCGATACAGATGTCGGACGTGGGCATTAACCCCAACACCGACGGCAAAGTTATCCGTCTTATTTTCCCCGAACTTAACGAGGAAAGGCGTATTGAACTTACTAAACAGGTTAAAAAGTATGCCGAGGAAGCAAAAGTTGCGGCAAGAGCTATCCGCAGAGATGCTATGGAGCAGTATAAGAAACTTAAAAAAGATTCAAGCATAACCGAGGATGACGAAAAGCGTGCCAACGATGCAATGCAGAAGATAACCGATAAGTGCGTTGCAAAGATTGACGCAACTTCACAGGAAAAAGAAAAGGAACTTATGTCGGTTTAATATGGAAAAAGACAATCTCTTGCCCCGACACGTTGCCGTTATTATGGATGGCAATGGTCGTTGGGCGAAAAAAAGAGGCTTAATGCGCTCTTTCGGGCATAAAGCAGGGTGTGAAAATGTAAGGAGAGCGGTAAAATACTGCTCGAAAAGGGGAATAGAATATTTAACCGTATATGCCTTTTCCACGGAAAATTTTCGCCGTCCTGCCGAGGAAGTCAAAGCGCTTATGTCGCTTCTTGTGCAGTATTTCAATAATGAAACCGATGAATTAAAGGAAAACGGCGTAAAACTTAACGTTATAGGCGATATTTCCGCTTTTCCGCCGAAAGTGCAAGAGGCGATAGATAACGGATTGAAAAAGACAGCGGAATGCGATAAACTTACCTTTACGATAGCGCTTGCCTATGGTTCAAGGGCGGAAATAGTAAAAGCGGTTCGGGATATTGTAAAAAGCGGTGAGGAAGATATAACCGAGGAAACCGTTTCAAGATATCTTTATACCCGAGATCTGCCCGATCCCGACCTTATTATTCGCACAAGCGGTGAAGAACGGCTTTCCAATTTTCTTTTGTATCAGGCAGCATATTCGGAGTTCTATTTTACCGATACACTTTGGCCCGATTTTGACGAAAAAGAGTTTGATAAGGCATTGGAAGAATATTCTAAACGCAACAGACGTTTCGGCGGTGTATAATAATTATGAAAGTGACTTTTTAAGTGAATTATGGAACTGTTAAAAAGGATTATCAGCGCATTTGTGATGATTGCGGTATGCGTTACTGCGATTTTTTTGGGCGAAAAGGCAATTTTTGCCGTTTGCTGTATTGTTGAATTTTTAATGATGTTCGACGTTATCAACGCACTTAATTCCGGCGGACTGGGCGTAAGCAAAATAATTTTGCTTTCTTCGGCGGTGCTTATAATACCTGCCGTATACTTTTATAAGTCTGCCGGATACGTTATTGTATTAACTCTTGCAGTAACCGCTTTGGCAGTAAAAACGGTTTTTGACAAAAAACACGACTTCAAATCGCTTATTGCGGGATTTTTTACACTCGTTTATCCTCTCTTGCCCGGCACGATGATGCTTATTATTACCGCAAACGGCATTAAAAATTCCGAATTTGTAGGCACCGAACTTATAATAGGGAACGTGCTTTGCGCATGTCTTGCCGATGCTTTTGCGTATTTTGGCGGAAGAACTTTCGGCAAACGTAAACTTTGTCCAGAGATTAGCCCGAAAAAGACGGTGGCAGGCTCGGTTTCAAGTTTCTTCGGAGGGATATTAGGCGGTTTTATTATGATGATAATGACGGAAAACGGCGAAATCGGCTCGGTTGCGTGGATAGTTATAGGTCTGCTTTGCGGAGGTTTTGCTCAAATAGGCGACCTTATAGCAAGTATGCTTAAACGCTTTTGCGGTATTAAAGATTACGGGAAATATATTCCCGGTCACGGCGGTATTATGGACAGAATGGATTCCATAAGTATTTGCATATTCGCTACCGTTCCCGTGGTACATATTTTCTTTACGGAGTTATTATGACTGATCTTGTGCTGTTGGGTTCAACGGGTTCTATCGGTAAGCAAACCCTTGAAATCGCCCGTATGCATCCCGATAAAATAAAAATAAAAGGGCTTGCCGCAGGGAATAACGGCGAATTACTCGCACGGCAAATTGCGGAATTCAAACCCGAGGTAGCCTATATTAAAAATAAATCTGAGTACGAAAAAATCAAAAACGATATTTTTTCGGGCACGAAACTCATAAATTCGGAAAACGGATTGGAAGAACTTGCAAGTTGGGAAGGTGCCGATACGGTGCTTGTGGCAGTTGTGGGTATAGCAGGTCTTCCTGCGGTAATGAGCGCACTCAAAGCAGGCAAAAAGGTTGCTCTTGCCAATAAAGAGTCTCTCGTGTGCGGAGGAAAAGCGGTTTCCGAGGCGGTAAAGAAAAACAACGATATTATCTATCCCGTTGACAGTGAACATTCGGCAATATTTCAGTGCTTGCAAGGCAGAGAAAACAACGAAATTCGTAAAATAATCCTCACCGCATCGGGCGGTCCGTTCCGCAATACGGAAAAAGAAAAACTTAAAACGGTTACGGTAAATGATGCTCTTGCACATCCCACTTGGAATATGGGCAGGAAGATTACTGTTGATTCGGCAACACTGATGAACAAGGGCCTTGAAGTTATTGAAGCAAGGTGGCTGTTTGACGTGGAAGCGGACAAAATCTGCCCCATAATCCACCCCGAAAGCGTTGTTCATTCCGCAGTGGAATTTTATGACGGTGCGGTAATTGCGCAAATGGGCGAGCCTGATATGAAACTTCCCATTATGTACGCACTTGAATATCCCCAAAGGGTCTATTCCGGTGCAAACTTTTTAAATTTGGCGCAAAGGGGGAGTTTGACTTTCTTTGAACCGGATACGGAAAGGTTTCCCTGTTTGAAACTTGCATTCGAAGCACTTAAAATGGGAGGAAATATTCCATGTGCGCTTAATTCGGCAAACGAAGTTGCGGTTGATAAGTTTTTGCGCGGAGAAATAGGTTTTTGTGATATTCCCGATATAGTGGAGCATACTATTTTCAATACGGATATTATAAATGAACCTACGATTGAAGATATTTATGCTACCGACGGTTATGTCAGAAATGCGTTGAGGTGATAGTTTGGAAATATTAAAAAGCATTCCCTTTTGGATAATCGGATTACTTATATTGGGGTTTCTTATTCTCGTACACGAATGCGGTCACTATATTACGGGCAGACTGCTTAATTTTAAGATAAACGAATTTTCGGTCGGAATGGGACCGAAAATTTTTTCAAAAGAGAAAAACGGCATTGCGTATTCTTTAAGAGCAATTCCGATGGGCGGTTTTGTGGCTTTTTGCGGTGAAGATGACGAAAACGAAGATGACCCAAGAGCAATGAACAATATGGCGTGGTGGAAACGTGCCATAGTAATGTTTTCGGGTGCGGGATTTAATATTCTGTTTGCGTTTATTGTTACCGCATTGCTTATTTGTTCCGTCGGTTACAGTGCGCCTAAATTGGAGAGTATTACGCCTGATACGCCCTCTTCGGAAGTTTTATGTCAAGGCGATATTATATATTCGGTTAACGGAAAACAGGTGCTCTTTTCGGGGCAGTTATCCGAAATGTTAGATAACGTTGGCAATGAAGAAAATATAGATATGACGGTTATCCGTAACGGTGAAAAAACAGACATTTCAACAAAAAGATACTATGACAGTGAAAACGAAAAGTATCTTTTGGGTATAACTTATTCTTCCGGTGAAGTGAAAACCGACTTTTTTTCTTCCTTTGCATATTCGGCAAAATACAATTGGTATATGACGGAAGCAACGTATAAGTTTTTGGGACAGATGATAACGGGCACGGCGGATATGTCGCAGGTGACAGGTCCGATCTCCACAATAGATACTATCGGGGGATATGTACAGGAAGTTGCCGAATACGACGGCATACCTCTTTCGGCAAGGATTAAAAACGTTATTCTTGTCATAATCAACTTTTTGGCGCTGATAAGTATGAATCTTGCCGTTATGAACCTTTTGCCGTTCCCTGCACTTGACGGGTTTAGGTTACTTTTTGCTCTTACAGAGGGTATTACGGGCAAGCATATTCCCCGTAAAGCCGAGGGAATTATAAATGCCGTAGGCCTTATACTTCTGTTCGCTTTTGTGGCATTTTTGGAAATTTCAAAATTATTTTAGAGGAATACGTTATGACAAGAGAAATACAGGTGGGAAAAATTAAAATCGGCGGAGGTAACAGAGTTGCCATACAGTCGATGACTACGGCTGACACGGCAGATGCCTATGCTACCGCTGAGCAGATACACAGTCTTGAAAAAGCAGGATGCGATATCGTTCGTGCTTCGGTGTACGATATGAACGCCGCAAAAGCCTTTTCAAAGATAAAGGAAATGATTTCCGTGCCTCTTGTTGCCGACGTTCATTTCGATTACCGTCTTGCGGTTGCGGCAGTTGAAAACGGTGCGGACAAATTAAGGATAAATCCGGGTAATATCACCGATGAAAAGTCCCTTAAAATTCTTGCCGACTGCGTTAAAATGCATAAAGTTCCCATAAGAATAGGCGTCAACGGAGGAAGCCTTTCCCCTAAAATAAGGGAAAAATACGGCGAGACTTCACCGCAGGCGTTGGTGGCAAGTGCTATGGAAAACGTACATATTATGGAACGTTTGGGATTTTACGATATGTGTATTTCCGTTAAATCTTCCGACGTGCGCAAAATGATACAGGCATACAGGTTGCTTTCGACAATGTGCGATTATCCCCTGCATTTAGGCGTAACCGAAGCAGGTACGGCAGATATCGGCACGGTAAAAAACGCAATAGGTATGGGGTGCTTACTGCTTGACGGCATAGGTGATACCGTCCGTGTTTCACTTACGGGCGACCCTGTGGAAGAAGTCAAGGCTGCAAAGAATATTCTGCGCAGTATCGGTCTTTACGAAAAGGGTGCGGAAGTAATTTCCTGTCCGATGTGCGCTCGGACACGTATTCCTCTTGAAAGGATCGTTGAGGAAGTTAAAGATGCGGTTGAGGACGTGGAAAAGCATATCAAGATTGCCGTTATGGGATGCGTTGTCAACGGTCCCGGAGAAGCAAAAGATGCGGATATCGGCATTGCAGGTGGCGGAGGTAACGGCGAAAAAGCGGTTGTCTTCAAAAACGGAAATATGCTTGCAAGCGGTGAACTTGAAGCAATGAAAAAACTGCTTATCGAAGAGATACATAAGTTTTAAAGAACTTTGGGAGGCGTGAATTTTGAATTACGCAACGGTGAAAAAATTCGATATTGCCAACGGCACGGGAGTGCGGGTAAGTTTATTCGTAAGCGGATGTACACATCACTGCAAAGGTTGTTTTAACAGCGAAGCGTGGGATTTTTCCTACGGAAACAAGTTTGACGGTAAAGTTGAAGAGGAAATATTAAATGCACTTTCGCCCGATTACATATCGGGATTATCCCTTTTGGGGGGAGAACCTTTTGAATGTGTTAACCAGCGAGGACTTGTGCCTTTTTTAAAAAAAGTAAAGGAAAAGTTTCCTCAAAAAACGGTATGGTGCTACACGGGATATTTACTTGAAAGTCAACTTTTAAGTGAAAGCAGGGCAAGATGCGAAGTTACCGATGAGATGCTTTCTCTTATAGATATCCTTGTGGACGGAAAATTCGAAGAAGATAAGAAGAATATTTCGCTTCTTTTCAGAGGAAGCGAAAATCAGAGAATAATAGATTTGAAAGAAACTTTAAAAACGGGACAGACTGTTCTGTGGAAGGGACTTAAAGATGAAACTGTACGTAAAAAAACTTGACGTTAATGCTAAAATGCCTACATACGGCACTGACGGTTCGGCAGGAGCCGACCTTTACGCACTTTGTGATGAAAATGTTATAATAGCACCGAATAAAACGGTTTTTGTGCATACGGGGCTTTCAATGGAGATACCCGAGGGCTATGCCGGATTTGTGTATGCACGTAGCGGAATGGCAAGCAAAAAGGATCTTGCACCTGCAAATAAGGTTGGCGTTGTGGACAGTGACTACCGAGGGGAAATTATGGTTGCTATCCATAACCACGGCAGTGAAGTGCGCTGTATCGAAAACGGAGACAGAATAGCGCAAATGGTAATTGCTCCGTGCATCCGTTGCGATTTTACCGAGTGTGAAGAACTTGGCGAAACGCAAAGGGGAGAGGGCGGATTCGGTTCCACAGGTAAAAAATAATGAAAAAAGTTTTCGGCTACGTTGTTTGGACTCTGACGGTTGCGTGTATGGTGACGATATTTTTATTTTCGTCGCAAGATGCGCAAGAGTCAAGTGAAACAAGTTCCGATTTCACCGTTCAGATACTTTCGGTATTTACTTCGTTTGAAAATCTTTCTGCGGAACAGCAGGAGCGGACGGTTGCAAACTTGCAGTTTGCGGTGCGAAAATGTGCACATTTTTCCGTATATACCTGTCTCGGCGTTTTAATGAAACTTTCGTTTTTGTATCTGCCGATTAAAAAGCGGGGAACGCTTTTTTCGTTTATATCTTGCGTGCTGTATGCTGTCAGCGATGAAATACATCAGTATTTTGTTGCCGGTCGCTCCTGTGAAATACGGGATATGACCATTGATTCTCTCGGTGCGCTTTTGGGAATTTCATTAACCGTTTTTTGCATATATTTAATAAAAAGAAAAAGGCAAAATAAAACGAACAGAGACGAAAACAGGTAAAAACAGACATAACGGTTTAATCTGCAACGGCTCTTTTTGTAAATATAAACAATTAAACATTAATTTGTCGCAAGGCGTGCCTCTGTATACCTGTTGCTTATGCTGTTTGATCTGCCGTATCAAAACAAAACCGACCTACTGTTGCGAAAGCAGGTCGGTTTTTCTGTTTAATGAACCTTGTTAAATGGCAAGGTTTTTTATTTTACGCATTTTAAAAGTTCATCGGTATATTTCGGAACGGCACCCAACTGCGTAATGACGTAGTTGGCCATTGCGGAGGCACGGGCGAGACAGGTTTGAACGTCGGCACCCGAAAGGTAATTATACAGGAAGCAAGCGGAAAATGAGTCGCCTGCGCCCACAGTGGAAATAACTTTAACGTTGGGCTTTTCCGAATAGTAAAAGCGGTCGCCGGCGCAATCGAAAACAAAAGAGCCGTCACAGTCAAGGGTAACGATTATAAGTTTAAGTTGAGGATACTTTTGCTTTAACTTTTTGCAGATCTCTTCGTTGGTTCCGTCGATCTTCAAAACGCCGATTTCTTCTCTTGAAATCTTAAATACCGTTGTTTTTTGCAGTGAATGTTCTATAATTTCGTCACTGTAAAAGTCGCCGCGGATGTTTATATCGAAGAACACTTCGCCGTAATTGCCGTCAAGCACGCTTTTAAGCGTGTTACGGGAAACTTCACTGCGCTGTGCGAGAGTCCCCAAATAAAGTGCGTCGGATTGTAAAAACTCTTCGCTTGGCAGGGGAATGAAATCGTAAGCGGTGTCTTTTACCAAATCGTAGGTGGGAGTGCCGTTATTGAGCGTTACGGCACAGTATCCCGTGGGTTGGGAAACGGTGGCAACCGGTCTAATATCAATACCGATATTTTCGGCATTCTTTAATGCCTGCACGCCGAGAGAATCGTTTCCTACCGCCGAAATAAGTGATGCCTTTCCGCCGAGAGAACAAAAGTGAGCGGCAAAGTTAAAGGGTGCTCCGCCGATTTCTTTCTTTTCACCGAAAATATCCCAAAGAACTTCTCCGAAAACAGTAATCTTCATAATTATTTTGCCTCGGGATATTCGTTGCACAGGTAGTAAAGGGGTGCTTCGTCTTCTTCAATCTCGGGAAAGCGACCCATTGTTTCGTAAAAACGGTTGTCGGTATTATCGTCGTTTACCATTGAAACTTCACCTATAAGGCATTTGCCGTGACCTTTTTCAGCCCAAAATGCGTGGTACTGACGGGGAGGAAGAGTGATACTCTCACCGGGTTTAAGGCAAAGTTTAGTGCCGGCAGGTACGGTAAATACACGTCCGTCACAGGTAACGGTTACGTCGGTATCCGCAAGAGACTCGTCTTCGGCACAGTTGTAAACTTCAACAATAAGGTTGCCTCCGCCTCTGTTTATAATATCCTCCATTTTATTCCAATGGAAGTGCATAGGCGAATACTGATCTTCGTCAGAGATAAGCAGTTTTTCGGCATAAGTCTTTTTGCAATCGGGTTCGGAAAGAGAGCCGTTGCGAAGCGTGAAAAGGAAAAGACCTATCTTGTCAAAATCGCCGTGACCGTAGTCGGTTATGTCCCATCCCAACATATGGTTTCTTATTTCATCGTATTCGTGACCTTTTTCCGCCCATTCTTCGGGTGTGAAATAAGCGTAGGGGGGAAGATTGAAATTCATACTTTTAATAAATTCAATATTTTCCCTGAGTATTTTGTTTACTTCCGAGCGTTTCATATAAAAATCTCCTTTTTTGTTGCACATTTAGGCAACTTAGTGTATAATCATTATACAAAATTGAGTATTATATGTCAATATGAATGCATATATTTTGGAAAACTTTCTTATTTTTGAGTGAAAAATCGCAAAGTTTTTCAAACTTTTTCAGGAGTGGTAAACGGTGAGATACGAACGGCAGGAGAACGTACTCGAATACTTAAAAAGCAAAAATCCGGCAACGGTAAAGCAAATAGCAAATGCTTTGTTTGTCAGCGAAGCGACCGTGCGCAGAGATATTGAACAGTTGGAAAACGCAGGTTATGTTGAGCGCTTCTACGGCGGAGTGATACTTGCAGAGCGAAAGGGCAATGTTATGCCTCTTGCAAGGCGTGAAAATAAAAATTCCGCAGGTAAGGAAAAGATAGCTAAAACGGCATCGGAACTTGTCAGTGACGGAGATACGGTGTTCTTGGATTCCTCGTCAACCGCAGGCAAGATTTTACATTATATAAAAAACAAGCGTGTCACGGTAATAACGTGCAGTGCGGTAATGCCCGAAGAAACGGGGAATATGCGCATATATTCAACGGGCGGAGAGTATTCCGAAAGGCGGAAATGTTATTTGGGGAGTTTCGCCGAGGAAGTTATACAAAACGTATATGCGGATATATTTTTCTTTTCGTGCAGCGGTATTACAGAGCAGGGGGATATTACAGACGGCTCCGAAGATGAGATTTCTTTGCGCAGACAGATGATGAAGCACGCACAAAAAAGTGTTTTTTTGTGTGACGGCACAAAATTCGGAGTAAAAAGTGCTTTCAGACTGTGCGGAAAAGATGACGTGAGCAAGATAATAAGCGATACGGAACTTCTGTTCGGCGACGGAAAAAAGACTGAAAAATAGGTGATTTTCGTGTATCATTGTATGTATATAAGATTTTCCGAAGAAGAGATTTGAATCCGTTTCAAATCTCTTTTTTCGGCGTATTCAATAATTTTGTCTATGCATCGGTTACGGTAAGCGGTTGTTTTTATAAATACGGCAAAAAATAAAGGCACCCTAAAAAGAGTGCCTCTATGGGAATTTTTAAGTTATGCTTTGTTTACCGAACCGAAAAGTTCCATTTTCTCTTTAACGGTTGCTTTAATTGCCTCAAAGCCGGGAGCAAGAAGTTTACGGGGATCGAAACCTTTGCCTACAAGGTCTTTGCCGTCTTCAATGTACTTACGGGTTGCTTCTTGGAAAGCAAGTTGGCATTCGGTGTTGACGTTGATTTTTGAAACGCCCAAAGAAATGGCTTTCTTGATCATATCGGAGGGAATGCCTGTACCGCCGTGAAGAACAAGAGGCATTTCGCCTGTAAGTTCCTGAATTGCGGCAAGTGTATCAAAACTTAAACCTGCCCAATTTTCGGGATATTTGCCGTGAATATTACCGATACCTGCCGCAAGCATAGTTACGCCGAGGTCGGCAATCATTTTGCATTCGTTGGGATCGGCAACTTCTCCACTGCCTACAACGCCGTCTTCTTCACCGCCGATAGCACCAACTTCGGCTTCAACGCTTATGCCTTTTGCTTCGGCATCTTTGATGATCTGTTTTGTTTTTTCGATATTCTCGTCGATTGCATAGTGCGAACCGTCGAACATTACCGAGGAGAAGCCTGCTTCCATAGCCTTGTAAGCACCCTCGTAGGAACCGTGGTCAAGATGAAGAGCAACGGGAACGGTGATGTTAAGGGATTCAATCATTGCTTTAACCATATCGGCAACGGTCTTAAATCCGCACATATACTTGCCTGCACCCTCGGATACGCCCAAAATTACGGGAGAGTTATTCTCTTGAGCGGTAAGAAGAATGGCTTTTGTCCATTCAAGGTTGTTGATGTTGAACTGACCTACTGCATACTTGCCTGCTTTGGCTTTGTTCAGCATTTCCTTTGCGGAAACTAACATATATAAGTACCTCCATACATTATTATCTTTATAGATTATACCTCTAAATGCACTTTTTGGCAACAATAAATCAAAGAGTAAACATTTTCAGTTCGCCTTTTTTTAAAACGCAGGTGAATTTAGAAAAATCGAACAGTTCACCGTCAAGTTGAATATCCGTTTTCGGCGTGACGAAACATTCGATTTGGGTGCAACGGTATATTTCAACGTAATCCTTAACCTCCGATATTCTGCCTTTGAGAAATTTTATAAGCATTCCGGGGATGCGGAAAAAGGGCATACGCTTTACAAGTGTAACGTCAAGAAGACCGTCGGACAGGTCGGACGAAAGTGAAAGGGGCAGACCTCCTCCGAAATATTTGCCGTTGGCAACGGCAAGAAGAAGACAGTCCTTTGTTTGCTTTTCTCCTCCGCCTAAGGATATTTCGAATTTACGGAATTTAAGCGTGAACAGTGTTGCGATAAGTGCGGCAAAATAACTTGCCGAACCGCCTAAAAATTTATGAAACTTCTTTTCTTTTAAAAGAATATCCACGTCAAAACCCGTTCCCGCAACGTTGAGGGAACGTTTGCCGTTTACGTCAATGTAATCGATATTCTTTGTTTTACCGCCGAGCACGGCATCAATTTGCGTATCACAGGTGCTGTCGGGAGCAAAGGTTCTCAAAAAATCGTTTCCCGAGCCTGCGGATATAACACCCATAGGTATTTTAAGGTCAAGTCCGTTAAGCACTTCGGAAAAAGTTCCGTCACCGCCCACGGCTATGATGCCGTTGCAATCGTCCTTTTTTGAAAAATTTTCCGCAAGGAGAGTTGCGTGGGCACGGTATTGGGTCACAGCCATAAAAAATTCAACACCGGCGCTTTTTAATTTTTGTTTGATTTTTTCGGCAACGTTTTTACCCATTCCTTTGCCGGAAAGTTCGTTTACAATAAAATATAACATTACAGGATACCTCTCAATTATTCATATTGTATCAAATAAAGCGCATATGTGCAACCTTAATTTTAAAAAAAAACTATTGAAATTATCGCCGTTTTACAGTATAATTGTTTTTACGGAGGAATAAACAATGGCAGTTATAACCAAATTGGAGAGACAAAAACATAATAAGGAACGCATTTCCGTATTCGTTGACGAAGAATATGCATTTTCGCTTTCGGAAGATACTGTGTTTGAATACGGCGTTGAAACGGGGAAAGACATAAACGGTTTTCCCTTAAAAGAGATGACCGAAGAGGATGAATACAGAAGTGCACTGAAAAAAGGTTATACTCTTTTGTCCGGCTCCGCAAAGAGCGAAAATCAACTTAAAGAAAAACTTTTGCAAAAGGGTTTTGACAGATCCGCAGTAGAAAAAGCGGTAAGCAGAATTAAAGAAAACGGATATCTTGACGATTTGGCTTACTGTGAGGATTTTATGCGCAATACATTGCTGGGAAGACGGGGGATAGAATACAAACTTATTTCAAGGGGCATAAACCGCGAAACCGTAAGTCGCGTGCTTGAAGAGACCGATGACGGTTTCTTTATGGAAAATGCCAACCGTCTTTTGGAAAAGAATAAAAAGAAGTTCGAAAAATTAACGGGCTATGCGAAAAAAAATAAAATGTATACCGTTCTCTTACAAAACGGATATGAAAGCGATATTATTTCAAGTGTCATCGGCGGCGGTGATTACGGGGAGTGGGATGAATGAAATACGTATTAAAACCCGATGAAATGTATAAATATGAAAACGAAGCATTTTCAAAGGGAATGAAACCGATAACGGCGATGTATACGGCAGGGAGTGCGGTGTACGAAAAAGTCAAAAACGAAGACAGAGTGCTTATAGTTTGCGGTTGCGGAAACAACGGCGGAGACGGCTTTGTATGCGCATACCGCTTTAAACTTGACGGAAAAAAAGCGGATGTTTTCCTTTGGGGAGACAGAAATACAATGAGCGAACACACCCGTTTCTTTTACGAAAAAGTTCAGGACGATATAATAGATGAACTAAACAAAGAATACGGTTGCATAGTGGATGCTCTTTACGGCATAGGTTTCAAGGGCGAGGTAAGGGAAGAAGATAAGAAAATAATCGAATTTATAAATTCGTCCAAAGGAAGAACGGTTTCGGTAGACGTGCCATCGGGACTTAACTGCAAAGACGGAAAAGGCAAGGACGGCGTAAAAGCGGATGAAACCGTTACGTTTTGCGGTATCAAGTACGGTCACATAATAGGTGACGGCGGAGATAAAACGGGCAAGATCACAGTTGAAAATATCGGAATAGATGTGAAGAGCGATCTGCTTTTTGCGGAGGAAGATGACATAAAACGGCTCTTGCCTGCCGTAAATAACGTAAGGCATAAAGGCACAAGAGGATTTGCAGGCGTAATAGCAGGCAGTTTCGGTATGGAGGGCGCAGGACAGTTAAGTGCGATTTCGGCATTGCGTTCAAATGCAGGTAAAGTTGCGCTGTTTGTAAAAGAAGAATGCAAAAATTTCTATAACGGTCGCAGTGAAGAAATAATGCTTTCGGTCTATAATGACCCCAAAGAAGCGGAAGATTTTATAAAAGATAAGGATATAATAGTTTTCGGACCGGGCATCGGCAGAGATGAAAAGCATAATACTGCACTGAAAGATATTCTGCTTTATTCCGAGGGGTGCCCTTTGATAATCGATGCTGACGGACTTTATTTTTTAGATAAAGAGCAACTGAAAAAAGCAAAACGCAAAATTATCGTAACGCCCCATATGGGTGAAGCGTCGAGACTGTTTAACGTTGATATTAAAGATTTATCTTCCGATCCCGTAAAATATGCCTCGGAGTTTTATAGGGAAACGGGAGCAACGGTGCTTTTAAAGAGTAACTATAACGTAATATCCGACGAACGGAACTTTATAACTGCGTTCGGATGTCCTGCAATGGCTACCGCAGGAAGCGGAGACGTGCTTTCGGGAATACTTGCAGGAACTTATCTGACGGTGGGCGACAGGGAAAAGGCGTGTTTGCTTGCTTCGTATATTCACGGTATGGCAGGCAAAAGAGCACAGGCGGAAAAAAGTGCGTTTTCCGTAATCGCAGGGGATGTTTCGGAAAATATTTTTTCCGCATTTAAAAAGTTGAGCGAATAATTTTTTTCTCCCAATGTATATTTGGGAGATTTTTTTGTATACGCAGTGTAATTATGCAATAAAAAGCGTATAAAATGAATAAAAACACGGTAAAAATGATTTTTTTCAAAAAAATATGATTATTTATGCAAAAAACGCTTGACGGATAAAAAAAACGTGCTATAATAGGCTCATAAATCAGCGGCAGAACCGCAGAAAAATAAAAGAGGTAGAAAAATGAAAAAAGTTGTTTCGATGATTATGGCGGCCGCTCTCGTTGCGGTAAGTGTATTTGCTTTCACCGGTTGCGGCGACACACAGACCGGCGGTGACACACAGAACGGCGGTGACACACAGAACGGCGGTGACAATCAGAAAAAAGAAAAGTTGGTTATGGGTACCAACGCAGCATTCCCTCCCTATGAGTTCGTTGACGATAACGGCAAGATCGTAGGTATCGATGCGGAAGTAGCACAGGCTCTTGCAGATAAGTTGGGTATGGAACTTGAAATCAAAGATATGGAATTCAATTCCCTTATTCCCGCAGTTCAGAGCGGAAGCATTGACGTTGCCCTTGCAGGTATGACCGTTACCGAAGAGCGTAAGGAAAAAGTTTACTTCTCCGACAGTTACGCAAAAGGTGTTCAGGTAATCATAGTTAAAGAAGGTTCCGATATTAAAGAAGTTGAAGACCTTGACGGAAAAATGATCGGTGTTCAGACAGGTACCACAGGCGACAATTACTGCACAGGCGACTACGGACAGGATCACGTTAAACAGTTTGACAACGGTGCATTGGCAGTAGCGGCACTTCAAAACGGTCAGGTTGACTGCGTTGTTATCGATAACGAGCCTGCTAAACAGTTCGTTGCGGTAAATGACGGTCTTGTAATTCTTGAAGCAACCTATGCCGACGAAGATTACGCTATTGCAATCAGCAAGGACAATGCCGAATTGCTTAACAAGATTAACAGCGCTATGGCTGACCTTAAAGCATCCGGCGAATTCCAAAAAATAGTTGATAAATACATCAACGCCAACTAATATACTGTAAAAATGCATAAAAAGGGACGGTGCATTCACCGCCCCTTTAAGTGCGTAAATCGGGTAGGAGTAAAAAGTGGGAAATTTTATAACCTTTACAAAATGGATAGAAACCGTGGCGCCCTCTTGGATAACGGGATTGCCGGAGTGGTTGCAGGAATTATTGTATCAACTTTATCAGACTTTTATATATAATGACAGATGGAAATTTTTTACCGACGGACTTAAAGTTACTTTTGCCGTAACTATCGGCGCTTTGGCAATGGGTATAGTTATAGGCTTAATTGTGGGCATTATTCGCACGGCGTACGATTCAAAAGACGGAGAAAAACGATCTCCGTTGCTTGCGGTCACAGATAAAATATGCCGAGTATATCTTACTGTTATCAGGGGTACGCCGATGATGGTTCAGCTTTTGATAATGGGCTTTGTTGTTATGGTTCCCAAATCCGATGCCGGTATGATGGCTTGCGGTATTATCACACTGGGTATCAACTCCGGTGCATATGTTGCCGAAATCGCACGTTCGGGACTTATGAGCGTAAGCAAGGGACAAACGGAAGCAGGTAGGTCGCTTGGGCTTAACTATGCTCAAACTATGTGGCATATAGTTATTCCGCAGGCGATAAAGAATATTCTGCCTGCCCTCGGAAACGAAATGATCACGCTTCTTAAAGATACGTCTCTTGTTTCGGTAATTGCGTTGAGGGACGTAACAAAACAGGCACAGAATATTATGAGTAAAACTTACGATGCCTTTGTTCCCTATATAAGTTTGGCTGTTATCTACCTTGTAATAGTAATGATACTTACCAAACTGTTGAACATTTTTGAAAGGAGTTTGCGCAAGAGTGACAAATAACGATACGCTTATAAAGGTTGAAAATCTCCAAAAATCTTTCGGCAATATACAGGTGCTTAAAGGTATTGATACAGAAATTAAAAAAGGCGAGGTAGTAGTTGTTATCGGACCGTCGGGTTCGGGTAAATCCACATTCCTGCGCTGTCTTAATCTGCTTGAAAAACCCACAGACGGAAAAATTCTCTTTGAGGGTGTGGATATTACGTGCAAAAATACGGATATTAACCTACACAGGCAGAAAATGGGAATGGTATTTCAGCAATTTAATCTGTTCCCCCATATGACGATACTTAAAAATATGACGCTTGCACCTGTGAAAATAAAAAAAGTACCCAAGGCGGAAGCGGAAGCACAGGCGATGAAGTTGCTTGAAAGGGTAGGCCTTGCGGATAGGGCGAATGCATATCCCGACCAACTTTCCGGCGGACAGAAACAGCGTGTAGCCATAGTACGTGCGCTGTGTATGAATCCCGACGTTATGCTTTTTGACGAACCTACAAGTGCTCTTGACCCCGAAATGGTAGGGGAAGTGCTTGAAGTTATGAAAGAACTTGCGCAAGAGGGTATGACGATGGTGTGCGTTACTCACGAAATGGGCTTTGCAAAGGAAGTTGCTACCAGAGTTTGTTTTATCGACGGCGGTATCATAGAAGAAGAGGGAACTCCGCAGGAGATATTCGATTCTCCCAAGAGTCCCCGATTAAAAGACTTTTTAAGTAAAGTACTTTGAATTTGTATAACGGACTGCAAAATGCGGTCCGTTTTTTGTTTATATATATGAAGATTAACCGACAAGAGGGTATACCGCAAAAATCTTTCGCAAAAGTATCTGGCGAATTTTGGCACAAATTACAGCAGTATGCAGATGAGTCCGCCTCCGCCGTCATTTACAATACGCTCCATAGTGCGTTTCAGTTTTGCTCTTGATTCGGTGGGCATATTGTCAAGTTTGCCCTCAATGCCCTCCATAACAAGTTCGTGCAAACTTTTGCCGAACATATTGCTTTCCCAAATTCTCGCAGGGTCATTCTCAAATTCGCTCATCAGGTATTTTACAAGTTCCTCACTTTGCTTTTCACTGCCTACTATTGGGTTGACTTCCGTATTGATATCCACTTGCATTATATGTAAACTCGGTGCACTTGCCTTTAATTTTACGCCGAAATGACCGCCTTTGCGCATTATTTCCGGTTCTTCCAATGACATTTCTTCCATTGAGGGCGAAACGATACCGTAACCCGTACTGCGTGCTTCTTCCAGGGCTTCTGCAATTCGGTCATATTCTTTCTTTGCGCTTATAAGATCGTGCATAAGGGATATAAGATGATAGTCGCCCTTTATTTCACAACCGCATTCTTCCCCTAAAACGGAGTAAAATAGGTCAGGCGAAATTTTTAAATCGAGAGTCACCGCACCTTCACCTAAAATTATTCTGTCAACGGAAAGCCCTTCGATATTTTCGCCGGCAGTAAAGTTGTCTGTAAGAGATGCGCAATCCCGCATCTTTTCGCCCGACAGGTTTTTAAGTGAAGAAAAAATTTCCTTTAACAGAGGGTGCTCGGTGGGGAGAGCCTGTATCCAGTGAGGTATGCGTATGCGCATTTCACGCAAGGGAAATTCGTGGAGAATGCGTTCGAGAAGCGAACGGATATCTTCGTCGGTTATTTCGAGTACGTTAAGCGGAATTACGGGTACGGAATATTTTTCTTCCAAAGCAAGTTGCAATTTTTGCGTTTCCACCGAAAAAGGTTCCGAAACGTTAAGTATCACCGCAAAAGGTTTTCCCGAATTTTTAAGTTTTTCCACGGTTCTTTCTTCCGCACCGATATAACTTGAACGGGGAAATCCCGTAAATGAACCGTCGCTTGTCATTACGATACCTATGGTTGAATGTTCGTTTATTACTTTTTCAGTGCCTATTTCGGCGGCTTTTTCAAAGGGAATTTCACTGTCCGACCACGGCGTACGTACCATTCTCGGCAAGTCGTTTTCACTGTCGCCGATAGCACCGTCGATAAGAAATCCCACGCAATCGATAAGCCGTGCGTTAAAAGAAGTATGACCGTCAAGGTCGATTTTTACCGCTTCATTGGGTACAAATTTCGGTTGAGTCGTCATAATTGTTTTTCCGCTGCCGCTTTGGGGCAATTCGTCAAGAGTGCGTAATTTCTCGTTTTCGTCCTTGATATTGGGCAAAATCTGCAATTCCGTAAATTTTTTTATGAATGTGGATTTTCCGCTTCGCACGGGTCCGACTACGCCGATATATATGTCACCGCCTGTGCGCCGAGATATGTCACTGTACAAATCAAACTGTTCCACTTATTACTCCTCCTTGCGTTTTTAAACACGTTTAACAAATATGAGTTTCTGCGATAAAATATTACTTAACATATAAAAAAAGGTTGAAACAGGTCCTAATGTATGGTATAATTTGAAAAAACAAAGTATGAGGGCAGTGAAAATGAAAGAAATAGATAAGATAGACAGAAATCTTTCGGTTGAAACCGATATAGATACTTCCGATGCGGATATTTTCGATGCAAAGGAACTTTCGCTTCACGGGGTAAAATATATCGGCGGTCGCTATCGCAGAATGGAAGAGGAAGTTGCGAAAAGCGTTAGCCAAGGAGTATGGGATCTTCACGCCATGTGCGCAGGGGGAAGAGTAAGGTTTAAAACAGACAGTTCTTTTGTCTTTATTAAGGCAGAAATGGACGGCATACTCAGAATGCCCCATATTCCGCTGACAGGTTCAAGCGGATTTGATATGTATGCGGATAAACTCTATGCAGGCACGTTTGTTCCACCCTACGATATGAAAGACGGCTACGAATCAAAAATTGTTCTCGGAGAAAGTAAGGAACGGGAAATAACGGTAAATTTTCCCACATACTCACAGGTTAAGGAACTTTATATCGGCATAAAAAAAGGCAGTTCTTTAAGTATGGCGGACGGATATAAGATATCAAGACCCGTAGTGTATTACGGTTCGAGCATAACACAGGGCGGATGTGTTTCCCGTCCAGGCATAACGTATCAGGAAATAATTTCAAGGAAATTCAATTGCGACTATATAAACTTGGGTTTTTCGGGTTCTGCCCAAGGTGAAGACATAATGGCTGAATATATATCAAATATCCGCAAGAGCGTTTTTGTAATGGATTACGATTATAATTCGCCTACGGAAGAAACGCTTATTAACACTCACGAAAAAATGTTTTTGACTTTCAGGGAAAAAAATCCGGATGAGCCCGTTGTAATGATAACTTCGCCTACCCGTATGTTTGATTCGAAAAGGGCGGAAAGGCAAAGAATAATCAAAAAAACGTACGATAATGCGGTGAACAGGGGAGACAGAAACGTTTACTGCATTTGCGGAGAAGATATGCTTAATTATGCCGATCCGCAAATAATGACTGTGGACGGCGTACATCCCAATGATTTCGGTTTTTGGTGTATGGCGGAAGTTTTAAGTAAAACCCTTGAAAAAATATTCGTTTAACAAAATAAAAGCGTTGACGGAACTTAAATCAGTCAGCGCTTTTTCTTTTCACATACTTTTTATTTACATCAAGCGCAAGTTGTGGTATAATATTCTCAAACTGTGGTATTCTGTCGTAAATGATTATGTAATCGGTTTGCATTAAAATCATATTAAACTGCGGTGTTTTTTCAGGTGCTTGCCTTTCGGAGATTTGAAAAATATATTTATAATGCGATAAACGGGGACTTGTATGCGTAGGTTCTACTGTGAAAAAGAGGAAATTTTCGGCAACAGAATAGTTTTCGGCAAAGAAGAAGCAAATCATATTCGCCGAGTTTTGCGGTTGCAGTGCGGTGAAAAGATTACCGTGTGCACAGGCGACGGCAACGATATGGTATGCAGGCTTCTCGATACGGAAGAATGCTGTGCGGAAATTGAAGAAATAAAGCAAAATGAAAATGAAATAAATTGCAAACTCGTGCTGTTTCAGGGGATAATCAAAAACGAAAAAATGGATTATGCTTTGCAAAAAGCGGCGGAAATAGGCGTAACGGAGATAGTGCCCGTAATTTGCGAGCGCACTGTGGTTAAAGTTGAAAATGCAAAGGATGCCGACAAAAAGCGTGATCGTTGGCAAAAAATCGTGAGGGAAGCCTGCAAGCAGTGCGGTAGGTCGAAAGTACCGGAAGTTTTTTCGCCTATGTCTTTTGAAAGCGCAATTAAAATATTTGGTGAACTTGAAACCAAAATAACCGCCTATGAGGATGAAAAAACGCAAAGCATTGCCACGGCGGTAAAGAAAAGCGACAGTATAGGGTATTTTATCGGTCCCGAGGGCGGTATAAGCGAAAAGGAATTTAAAAAACTTACCGAGATAGGAGCCGTCAGCGTAAGTTTGGGTAAAAGAATATTGCGTGCGGAAACAGCATCGGTAGTGTGCGGCGCAGTAATACTTGCCCTTGTTGGAGAAATGAATGTATAAGTGCGGTATAATAACACTTGGGTGTAAAGTAAATCAGTGCGAAAGCGAATCGCTGGCGAAGATGATGGAACTTCGCGGATACGAGATAGTTGACCATAACGAAAAAGCGGATGTTTATATAGTAAACACCTGTTGCGTAACAGGAGAGGGCGAACGCAAATCAAGGCAAGCGGTAAGAAAAGCCAAAACGGTCAATCCCGACTGTATAATCGCCGTTACTGGATGTGCGGTACAAAGGTCACCCGAAACATTTGAAAATATAGACGGCGTTGAGATAGTAGTGGGCAACGGCAACAAAAGCGAAATTTGCGAACTTATAGACAGCCGTATGCATAAAGTGGACGTAACCGACGCAAATACGTTTTCTTCTTTTGAAGAAATGATCGATGTTACGGGCGAAAAGACGAGAGCATTTGTAAAAATTCAGGACGGATGCAATAATTTCTGCTCTTATTGTATAATTCCTTACGTTAGGGGAAGAGAACGTTCAAGAGATAAGGAAAGTATTTTGGGCGAATGCAGAAGACTTGCTCAAAAAGGTTTCAAGGAGATTGTGCTTAACGGCATACATCTGTCTTCCTACGGCAAAGAATGGGGGGTTGCTCCCGACCTTGCGGATGTTACCGAAGCCGTATGTGAAATCGAGGGTATAGAGAGGGTAAGGCTCGGTTCGTTGGAGCCTACCGTCATAAGTGAAGATTTTTTAAAGAGAGTAACTTCACACAGGGAATTTTGTCCGCAGTATCATCTGTCACTGCAATCGGGTTGCGATACGGTACTTAAAAGAATGAACCGCAAATACACTTGTGCCGATTTTGAAAAAGCGGTGGAACTTATCCGTAAAAACAATCCCGATTCCGCAATATCAACGGATATAATCACGGGTTTTCCCGCAGAGACGGACGGGGAGTTTAAAACGACACAGGACTTTGCCGAAAAAACAGGTTTTGCGTGGGTACACGTTTTCCCGTATTCCGTTCGAGAGGGAACGGCGGCGGAAAAAATGAGCGGTCAAATAGAAAAACACGTGAAAGCGGAAAGAGCAAAGGAACTTTCGCTTCTTTGCCGAAAAAAAGGCGAAGAATACCGTAAACGGTTTGTGGGACAGGTTAAGGAAGTACTGTGCGAAACGGAAAAAAACGGAGTTTGGCACGGGCTTACAAAGGAACATATTCAGGTATCTTTTTTCGGTAAAAATTCCGAAAATGAAATTGTAAAAGTAAAAATAACAGCCGTAACGTCGGAAGGACTTTGCGGTGAATTAACGGAGGAACAGTATGGATAAATGTTTGTTTTGCTCTATAGCCGACGGCGAAATTCCGTCAAAAAAAGTTTACGAGGACGAAAGCGTGCTTGCATTTTACGATATTGCACCTATGGCACCGGTACATATCCTTGTAATACCCAAAAAGCATATTGAGAGCATTGCGGAACTTTCTTCAAGCGATACTGCGACGGTGGGACATATTTTTGAAGTTATAAAGACCGTTGCGGAAGAAGCGGGGCTTGAAAACGGTTACAGAGTAGTAAGTAACGTGGGTTCAGACGGCGGACAGACGGTAAAGCATCTTCATTTCCATATTCTCGGCGGAAAAAAATTCGGCGAGAGTTTCGGCTGATGGCGGTGATATCTTGGAAAATACGCATATTATGCCCAATGACTTGGAAAGTGAGCGTTCCGTATTAGGTGCAATCTTGCTTGACGATGACTGTATTAACGGCATATACGAAAAAATAAAAAACAGCGAGTATTTTTTCAGGGGTAACCATAAGGAAATATACAGTGCTATGTGTGACCTTATGACGGCGGATAAACCTATTGATATGGTTACGCTTTCAAGCGAACTTATAAAACGGGGAACGCTTGAAAACGTTGGCGGAATTGCCTATCTTACCGAACTTACCGATGCTGTACCGAGCGTTGCAAACGTAGGTCACTATGCGGATATCGTGGTTGAAAAGTACAAGTTAAGGCAACTGATAACAAAACTCAGCACTTCTGTTGAGGACTGCTATGAAGAAAACGACGAGGCAAAGGACATTATTGAAAGTACCGAACGTTCTCTCTTTGACATAGCGATGAATAATGAAACTTCAAAACTTACCCACGTAAGCGAAAGCATAAACGAAGTTTACGAAGAGATACGGCAAACATACTTAAATCACGGTAAAACCAAGGGCGTACCTACCGGTTTTTACGAGATAGACCAAATGACGGGCGGTTTGCAACCGGCAAACCTTATTATTATCGCAGGTCGTCCGAGTATGGGTAAAACTTCACTTGCGATGAACATTGCCGCACACGCCGCAATGATCGAAAAAAAATCCGTGGCGTTTTTCAGCCTTGAAATGAGCAGGAACGACCTGTTAACAAGGCTTCTCGGTACTGCCGCCTGTGTGGACGGCAATAAGATACGCTCGGGTGACTTGTCGCCGGAAGATTGGGAAAGCATTTTCGATGCAACGGAACTGCTTAACAATTCCAAACTTTATATTGACGATACGGGCGCTATCGGAGTTGCGGAGATAAGAAGTAAGTGCAGGAGAATAAAAGACCTGTCTTTGGTGGTTATCGACTATATTTCCCTTATGGGAATTGACAAAAAAAGCAAGGACGGCAACAGACAGCAGGAAGTTGCCGAACTTTCAAGGCAGTTAAAGGGTCTTGCACGTACGCTTAACGTGCCGGTCATAGTGCTTTCACAGTTGAACCGCGGAGTGACTTCGGGCAGAAAAGACCATACTCCTATGCTTTCCGACCTTCGTGAATCCGGTGCCATCGAGCAGGACGCCGACCTTGTTATGCTTGTGCACCGTCCGGGATATTATCAGGATGCTTCCGAGGACGTGGACAAAAATCTTGCGGAAATCATAATAGCAAAACAGCGTAACGGCTCCACGGGAACGGTGGAACTTACTTGGAAACCCGAACTTACACAGTTTTTAAGCAGATCTTTCAGAGAAGATCCTCAGTAAAAGGGAGAAATTTTATGATAGAAATAGAGAACTTAACTAAATATTACGGTAAAAAACTTGCCGTAGACAATATCTGTTTTAAAGTGAAAAAAGGCTCTATCGTAGGCTTTTTGGGCAGAAACGGTGCAGGTAAAAGTACTACGATGAATATGATAACCGGCTATATTTCCGCCAGCGGAGGTACTGCGAGGATAAACGGGTACGATATTTTAAAACAGCCACGCGAAGCCAAAAGATGCATAGGTTATCTTCCCGAGCATCCGCCTGTTTATCAGGAGATGACGGTAAAGGAATACCTCAACTTTGTTTGCTCCATTAAGGACGTTAAATCAAGTTCGGTTTCAAGCCATATCGAGGAGATAGCATCCCTTGTAAAACTTGAAGAAGTTATGGACAGGCGTATAGGCAACCTTTCAAAGGGATATCAGCAACGTGTGGGTATGGGACAGGCACTTGTGGGAAATCCCGAAGTGCTTATACTTGACGAGCCCACCGTTGGTCTTGACCCCAAACAGATTATTGAGATACGCCGTATGATAAAGGCACTTGGAAAAAAGCATACCATAATTCTTTCTTCCCATATATTGCCCGAAGTTGCCGACGTATGCGAACAGGTGGTTATAATCAACGACGGAAAGATTGTTGCGCAGGATACTCTTGCCAACTTACAGGATGGCTTGCAGGAAAGTTCGGATATGGTTGTCCGTGTTGTGGGCAGTGAATCGGCGGCATCGAAAGTGCTCCGTTCACTTGAAGGCGTAAGATACGTTGAGGGATTGGGCGTTAAAGAAAAGGACACCGTGGATATTCTTGTTGAAACGGATAAATCCACCGACGTGCGCAGATCTATGTTCAACGCTATGGCAAAAGCCAATATGCCGTTGCTTATGATAAAATACGTAGATGTTACTCTTGAAGATATATTTCTTAAACTTACAGGTACGGAAAGGGAACTTTGATATGTGGGCTGTTTGTAAAAAAGAATTGCAAAACTATTTTTATTCTCCCGTAGGTTACGTTTTTTTGGCAATATTTATGCTTATAAGTTCGATACTGTTCTTTAATATAAATCTTGCCGCCAACAGTTACGGTACGGGATATTCGGGCAAAGCGGATTATTCCGTTGCTTTGCAAAATATGACTATTTACCTGAGTTTTATTACGCCCGTGCTTACGATGCGTATTTTTGCCGAGGAAAGAAGAAATAAGACGGATCAGTTGTATTTGACTTCACCTATAAGCATCACTTCGGTTGTTTTGGGTAAATATTTTGCTTCCCTTGCTGTTTTGCTTATCGCTATGGTATTAAACCTTATTTTTCCCATTGTAATTGCCGTATATACTTCGTCAGGTGCACTCAGTGTAAGTATGCTTGCGGTGCAGTATGTTGGATTTTTCCTTATAGGCGCAACGTTTATGGCAATCGGAGTGTTTATTTCGTCTATAACCGAAAGTCAGGTGGTTGCCGCAGTAGTAAGTTTTGCGGTGGCATTTGTGGTTTGGCTCGGCAACACAACGATTTCAAGCCTCGGTGACGGAATTGCTTCCGTTGTGGCATCATCGCTTAATATGCTTTCAAGATATCAGAATTTTGCCGACGGTATCGTGGGATTTTCTCCTTTCGTGTACTATTTGAGCATTTCGGGACTGTTCGTATTCCTTACCGTAAGGTCAATCGAACGCAGAAGATGGACGGGGGTATAAAATGTTTAATTCTTTAAAAGATAAACGCACCTTTAAATACGGAGGTTTTTCAATAGTTATAACGGTGTTGGTGATAATTGCCGTGCTTGCGGTAAACGTACTTGCCACCGTTGCCGAAAAAAACAACGGATTGCGTGTGGATTTTACTCCCACCGCATCATATACGCTTGATAAAAATGCCGAAGCGGCTATAAGCGACCTTGACGAAGAAGTTGTAATTTACACGTTTATTCCCGCAAACTCGGCAAGTACGTACAGTTATCTTACGGAAAATATCGTGTCCGTGTTTGACGGCGCAAGTGAAAAGATAACTTCGAGAAACGTGGACCCTATTGTAAATCCCTCAAAGTTGGAGCAGTTTTCAACAAATACAAAGCAACTTTCGGCATATGCGGTAGTAGTTGCCCAAAAGGATGACGAAAGCAACTTCCACGCATATAACGAAAGTGAATTTGTGGAATATAATTCAAGAACCGCAAAAAACTATTTCGTACTCCAACGCTGGCTTACAAGTGCGCTGATGTATATGCGTACGGGTATTAGGCAAAACGTTTACGTTTTGACGGGGCACGGAGAGAATACGGGCGACGATATGCAAACCGTATTTAACCGCATCAGGCGTGAAAACTACAATGTAGAAGAAATCAACCTTATGTCGGGACAGCAAACACTCTCACAGGGAGATATCGTTGTAATACTTCAACCCAAGAGCGACCTGACAAAGGACGAATACAATATATTGATAGATTTCCTTGATGACGGTTACGGAGACCTTCTCTTTGCTGCGCAGAGGCTTACCGACGATGGGGGAGAACCGCTTAAAAACTACGTTAATTTGCTTGAATATTTCAATGTTTCTCTTTCCGACGGCGTTGTTGCGGAAACCGATGAAAATCACCGCAGTGCCCAAAACAGTAAACTTATCGAACTTATTGCCGATCAGGAACACGAAATATCTTCCGCAGTGCGTGCCGCAAACGAACCCGTGTGGGTAAGTGAGAGCACCGCATTCGAATATAAGTATATGAGCGGTACTACGATGAGTTCCTATAACGAAACTTTCTCTACCGTGCTTACAACGTATTCTTCAAGCGTACTTGTTCCTTGGAATTTAGCGGACAATTTTAAAGAGGACGATTACGAAAAGGGTAAAAAGGACATCGTGTGCGCTTATCAAAGGCAGAATACCGATATTACGGGTACTGCCGCCGCCACTTCGACCCGTATACTTCTTGTGGGTTCGGATTCACTGCTTTCGGGCGATTATTTGGGCAATTCCAATATTTTGCGTAACGGCGTAAACTGGCTTGCAGGCAGAAGTACGAGCGATACCGTGCTTTCTCTGGGCATTGACCTTACGGCAAGTTACGTGCAGATGAGTCAAATGCAAATGAAAGTTTGGTTCGCTGTTTTGGTAATTGCGGTTCCTGTAATTATTCTTTCGGGAGGTATTGCGGTTTGGATAAAACGGAAAAACCTGTAACCGAGTTAAATGAAAATTTAACTGATAACGCAACGGAAAATCTTGGAGAAGAGATGCTTTCCGTTGAGAAAAAAGAAAAAAAGATTCGTACCGTAAGTATGAAAAAGTCTGTAATAATAGTAGCAACGGCAATAATTTTGATAATAGCCGTCATTGCGGGATATCTTATTTTCGGTGATAAAGAAGAAGCAACGTCGGAATATACGGCGATTTTCTCCTATAAACAGTCCGACGTTACGAGAATAGAGGCTGAAAATTATATTTCGGGCGAAAATTTTGTTTTAACGTCGTTTATGAACGGCACAACCCTTGAATGGAATATCGAGGGTCAAAAATACGATGATGTAAACCAAAACAAGGTATACAATTTTCTAATTTACTGTGCCGAATTGAAGACAAAATATACCATTGAAAACGAAACGGATAATCTTGCCGAATACGGTCTTGATAAGCCCAAGAGCAGGATCAAGGTATACTATAACGACGGAACGGACCGCACTTTGAACGTGGGTAATGTTTACGGAAACAATGACGGAACGTATATATATATTGACGGCGATACAAATGTGTACGTAGTTCCCTCTATGGCAAGTAACTATCTTGTATATCAGTTAAGAGATCTGCTTAATTTGCCGTCGCTTACCGCAACGGGAGCAAGCGCTCAAAACCTTTACTTTATCGACGGCGACCGTTCGGTCGTGAATCTTGCATATATTCCGGGTGAACTTTCGGGAGAAAAGGCGTGGTATATACTTCAACCTACCGTTTGCGCCACGGATTCCGACAGCGTTGATGAGTTCTTTGAAAATTTAAGCGGATTTACGCTTTCGTCGGTACACGTGCAAAAAGCAGGCGAAGATTTAAGCGAATACGGCTTTGATGCACCCGTTTGCGAACTTCAAAGTTATAACGATAACGGAAAATTACTTGAACATCTTGTAATAGGTAAAAAGATTGACGAAAATACGTACTATTGCACATTGCTTTCGGGTGAAGATGCTAAATTCGAAGATTCTCCCGTATATATCGTGCAGGCAGATCAAGTAGACCTTATTCGTCCCGATATAGTTAAGATTGCCGATCCGTATCTTGTTTCACTTAATATTTATTGGCTCAGGAGCGGAGAATTTACTTTAAACGGCGAAAAATATGAGATAACCGTGGACCGAAAAACCGTTTACGATGACGACGGCAACGTTAAACTTGAAGACGACGGTACGGAGTCTACCGTGAACACTTACTTTATTAACGGCAAGCAGTTGGATAGCACGCAGTTTAAAACTTTCTATTCAAAAATGCTGTTTTTGACTGTTGAGGGTACAACATCCGCTTCTGCGGAAAAGGGCGAGGAACTTTTCTCGTACAGTTTAAATGTTTCGATACCCATAACCGATGCTCAAACGGGTGAAGAATACGTAAAAGATACCGTTTATACGGGCACATATTACCGTATAAGCGATAACTATGCGGTTTTTCAGGGCAATAAAAGCGATAATGCCGTATTTACCGTAAGAGTACGCTCAATTGACAATATCGCAAATGCTCTTGCGCTTCTTTTGGAGGGCAGGATGCCTACGGCATAAAAAGAGAGGGGATAAGTCCCCTCTTAAAGCCGAGTCAGCCGTCGTTCTTTATTACGGCTGACGGCTCATTTTTCAGTTTTTCGGCAACGGAATCGTGTTTTGACATCACGGTTCGGTAGGCACTGTACCGAGGTTTTTGGCAGGCTGTGTCCTCTTGAAAGACAGGTTTGTCTTTTTCGCCGAAACTGTTAAAATTAAATTTGCGCATAAAAACACCTCATTGCTTTTTTTACAATTTATTCGCTACGGGGGAACGGTATGCATAAGTTAATAAAAATCATTGTATGTGCCCTTGCTTTTGCTCTTTTTACCGCTTGTACAAACGGTTATACGGGGCTTAAAACACCGCTTACGGGTGCACAACCGGAGGAAATTACCGTATCGGATTCGGGCATTGCCGCAAGGCAGGGTGAGTGGATATACTATATTAACGGCGATAATTTCACACGGGAAGAAAACGGCAGATTTCATATATATGCAGGCGCTCTTTGCAGGATGAAAGAGGACGGAAGCGAAAAACAGGTGGTTGTTGACAGAGATGTTTCCGTATTTAATATCCGAGGCGAAGAAATATTTTTGTGCATATACGATGAGGGAAGTTACGTTGCCAAAGTGTGTATCGACGGCAGTAATTACAGAGTCTTGAAAAAAATTGACGATATCTATTACGGCGGTTGCTATGCTTTCGGCGAAAATGTAATTTACTACACCAAGGATTTTCGCCTGTACAGTATGGATCTTGACGGTAAGCAGAATAAAAAACTTACCGATTTTAAAATCTACAATCTGCGTACGGACGGCGAAAACGTGCTGTTTACAAGGGAAGAAAACGAGGGTATAGGCAGTGTGTTCTATCTTGAAAACGGCGAATGTATAAAACTTACAAAAGAGCCTGCCTATGTTTTGAATATAAGAGATAACGAAGTTTTTTATTATTTGCTGTCAAACGGCACGGTTTATAAGTATTCAGCCGATACCAAAGAACATAAGGCGGTTGTTTACGGCGGATATACGGAGTATGCTTTTGATAAGGAAAGCGGTATATATGTTGTTTCCGCAAGCGAAAACAGCGAAGGCGACCCTGCCGGAATTTACGTTATACCCGAAAACGGGGGAGAAAAGACGCAAGTTTCGGAAAATTCGGGAAGATGTATGACGGTTTACGACGGATATATTTACTATATAAACACGTCAAAACTGAATTATCTTTACAGGTGCTCCGTTGACGGAAGTGTTGACGAACTTTTAAGCGAAGAATTTGTTTTCGATTACGATACCCTTGACAGGGTTGACGGTTATATTTACTTTTTTTCCGACAGTGACTATGACCGAGTTTACAGGATAAATACCCAAACAAAAAAAGTAGAATGCGTGGAATACGAAGAATTTTCCGCCGTCGGATAAATAGGAGAAAAGAATGAAAAAATTTTTATCGGTTTTGTGTATTGTTCTTACGGTTTTTACCGTGACTTCCTGCGGAAAGACGCTTGAAGGCGGACAGCCGGAGGGCGAAATATCGTCAAACGGCGGTATAGCGGTAAAACAGGGAGATTGGATATATTTTATATGCGGAGGAATGCCCGAGTATGCGGAAGATGCCGTAAAAGATACTTTAAGGGGCAAGATCTGCCGTATGAAAAATTCGTCCGACGGAAGCGAATTTGAAATCGTTTCCGATGATAAGGCGTTTAAGATATTCCTTTACGGCGACAGGATATTTTATACTACGCCTACGAAAACCAATATTATATTAACTTCGGTAAAGATAGACGGTACGGGCAAGAAAAAGCACTATACGCTTAATGACGGGGATTTTGTTTCATACGGCAAAAACGGTGTCGCCGTTGAGGGCGATAAGAAAATCGTTTATTTGGATTTCGCAACCCTTGAAATAACCGAATATCCCGTAAGTACCGATATCAGCGGTATTTTTGCAGCGGAAAAATATATTTATTTCTATGCGGAAAACGAAAGTTCCGTAATGCGTCTTATGCTTCAAAACGGCAATGTGGAAGACCTTTGCGACGAGCGCGGTTCGTTTATATATGCCGACGATACAAAGGTGTTCTTTGCTTCCGGACAGGTTCCGTACAGTGTCAATTCAAATACCCTTGAATTGAAACAGATAAGCAATTCACTTTATAAGAATATGCTGTATAACGAAAAAAACAGTGCGCTTATATGCATTCCCAGCGTAAGTGACGATACAGGACTTTATTATCAGCCTGCCGATAATACGGCAGGTGCGGAAGTAGGCGAGGGCGGTAATAAGGCGAGAATCAAACTTCATACAAGCGAAGTCAGCGCATTCAGTGCAACCGACGATTACATCTTCTTTGTTGAAGCCGAAACGGGCGATATTTACCGTATGGATTATTCCGGTAACGAAAAAACGCTTTTGGGCAAGGTGCAGTCCGTATACGGCGTTGATTATATTGACATAGCAGGAGATAACCTATTTATTTTCGACGGTGTTGAAAGCGGATACGTATATACCGTTCCCGTTGACGGAAGCGGTGCACTGAAAGTTATCAAAAACGAGGATTAAAATGAAAGAAGCATTACTGACTATAATAACCAAACAGCAGGATGATGACCTGACTTTTACCACAAGAACGCAGTGCTGTGAAACCGAAGAGGGTATTGCACTTGTTTACGAAGAAAACCTCAGCGATGAAGATGTGGTAAATACAAAACTTCTTATCGGAGATGACAGCGTTATGGTCGAACGGGACGGCGAAGTGGGCGGAGATATGTTTTTTAAGAAAACCACTACGTACGAAACAAAGTATAATGCTTTGGGGGCACTTTCTCTTGATA
>CAZBLS010000009.1:0-32546 GCA_964492705.1 uncultured Oscillospiraceae bacterium
TGCCGTGGCAGATAAACATTATTTTTATCATTAAAAAACTCCTTGGACGAATATCATATAGCAGACCGTACCGCCTGCCACGCTTAAAAGTGTGTTGCCTTTTATCAGGTGCAGGATCGCAGTAACCGCAACAGATACGGTTGCAGGCACAAAAGAGGAGGCAACGGTAAAATCGCATCCTCGCAGACAGTAGACCACAAGGGCACACATTACGGCGGTGGGTAAAACTTTGCCTAAATAAGTAACCATATCAGGCACTTTTTTCCCCGAAAACAGCAAAAACGGTAAAAGCCGTTCGCCGAAAGTGCAAAGTGCGCAAATGACAATGACGGCAACGGATTTTTCAAAACTCATTTTTTCTCCTCCCCCGTTCTTTTACGGAAAAACATCAGCAATACCGCAGACGTTATAAGTGAGGGCAGTAAAAAACCGTCCCGTCCCGCAATAAATATCCAAATAAGCGATGATAACAGGGATATTGCAAAGGGTAAAGGCGATTTTTCTTCTTTAAGGCGGTCAATAAGTATTACGGTAAAGAGTGCCGTAAGGGCAAAATCCACACCCTCGGTGTTGAAAGTGATAAGTTGCCCCAAAAGTCCGCCAAAGGCGGAAAACAGTATCCAATAAAGCCAAATGAGTGCCGACGAAAATATATGCACCCATTTTTCGCTCACACCGTCTTTGCCTTTATATGAACACAGGAGCGAGTAGTTTTCATCGGACATACCGTATATTAAAAAGTATTTCCAAAAACCGTATGAACGGAATTTTTCGATAAAAGAAAGCCCGTAAAATATATGACGGCTGTTAAGCAAAAGCGATGTTAGGGCAACCGTGAAAAGGGAAAGGTCGTTGGAAAAGAACTCCACGGTGAGCATTTGCAGTGAACCTGCATAAATAAACAGACTTGAAAATGCGGACCAAATAAAATTATACCCTGCATTGTGCATTAACAGCCCGTAAGCCATACCTACGGGGAAAAAGCCCACCGCAATGGGCACTGTGCGTTTAAGTGAATACAAAAAACTGTTGCGTAATTCCATAAAAAAACTCCTTGGCGACTATTATATCATTCCAAGGAGTTTTTTACAACCGTTTTTAACGGAGCATACGTATGCATTTTTTAGGACAGGCTTTTTCGCATTCACCGCATCCTATGCACTTTTCACTGTCGATACGGGCAAGGAAGTTTTTGATTTCTATTGCGCCCTGCGTACAGGTCTTTGCGCATTTTCCGCAACCGATGCAACCCGAAGTGCAGGCTTTGTGGGTATCAACGCCCTTGTCGCAACTTGAACAGAGTACCGTTGCGTGCAACCGTTTTTTGGGCAAAAGTGAAATTATGCCTTTGGGGCAGGCGGATATGCACTTTTTGCAGGCTTTGCACTTGTCGGTATCTATGTGAGCAAGGGAATTTTTTATTTCAATTGCGCCGTAGGGGCAAACTTTTGCACAGTCACCGTAACCTAAACAGCCGAAAGTACAGGCTTTTGCTCCGCCGAAAAGCGATACCGCACCTCGGCATGAGTTTATTCCCGAGTAATCAAAACGGGTCTCGGTTTTGCCCTCTCCCCCGTTGCAGAGCACTACCGCCGCCACGGGAACGGTCTTTTCAGCCTGTTTGCCGAAAACCGATGCTATTTGCTCTGCGGCGGAGTCGCCGCCGGGACCGCAAAGATTGGTACGCTCTTCTTTTCCGCTTGCAAGGGCGGAAGCATAGCCGTCACAGCCGGAATATCCGCAGGCACCGCAGTTGGCGCCTGGCAGGCACTCTCTTATAATTTCTTCTTTTTCGTTTTTCGGTACGGCAAATACGCTTGATGCTACCGAAAGACCTATTCCCGTCACTACGGCAACTGCGGTTATAATAAGTACCGCTATAATAATTTCCGTCATATTTGCCCTCCTATCCGAAAAGATTTTCGATTATTCCCGAAAATCCCATAAACGAAACCGACGTAAGGGAAGCGGCCACGAGCGTTATGGGAAGACCTTGCAGAAATTCGGGGATATCGTTGTTTTCTATTTTGCTACGCACGCCCGAGAACATAATCATTGCAAGCATAAAGCCTATACCTGCGCCGACGGATGAAAACATCGATTGGGCAAAGTTGTAACCGTTGCCGATATTAAGGAGTACCACGCCCAAAACGGCACAGTTGGTGGTAATCAAAGGCAGGTAAATGCCGAGTGCATTGTAAAGGGAGGGAATATACTTTTTAAGCAAAATTTCCACAAACTGTACAAGAGCGGCGATAACGAGAATGAAAACTATCGTCTGCAAATAAGCGTATTTTTCGCCGAGAATAAAAGTATTTATCGGATAACATACGGCGGTTGAAACAGCCATAACGAAGATTACCGCAACGCTCATACCGATAGCGGTGTCGGTCTTTTTCGATACGCCCAAAAAGGGGCAAATTCCCAAAAACTGCGAAAGAACAAAGTTATTCGTCAGTATTCCCGTGAGCAGGATTGAAAAAAGTACTTTCACTTAAACTTCCTCCTTTTTATCGCACTGAGATGCGCAGGAACCTTTAAGAGGACATCCTCCGCAGGCATCTTTTTTGTTCTGCTTTTTGGCAAGTTTGTTTGTAAGAGCCATAATCATACCGAAAACGAAGAATCCTCCGGGAGGAAGTATGAATATAAGGAGAGGCGTTTGGGAAAGTATGGGAAGCGAGAATTTTGCATTGGGAATATAACTTGTAAGGTCTATTCCGCCTGTGCCCAAAAGTTCACGCACAAAGCCCATACACAGCAGAGCACAGGTAAAACCTATACCCATACCCAAGCCGTCCAAGAAACTTGCCGCAACGGGATTTTTGCCTGCAAATGCTTCCGCCCTGCCCAAAATTATGCAGTTTACAACTATAAGAGGCAGATAAACACCCAATTGGGCATCAAGGAAAGGAACAAACGCCTTTACAAGCATCTGTACTACCGTAACGAAAGATGCGATTATTACTATGTATGCCGGAATACGCATTTTTTGGGGAATTACTTTGCGCAAGAGGGAAATTACTGTATTGGAGCAAACGAGCACCAAGGTGGCGGCAAGCCCCATACCCAGTGCGCTTGAAACGGAAGTCGTTACCGCAAGCGTGGGGCAAGTACCCAGAACAAGGCGCAGTACGGGGTTTTCTTTAACTATGCCCTTTGTAAACTCTTTTGCGAGAGAATTGTTTTTTTCACTCATTGCCGATACCTCCTCCGTTTAAAATTTCAAATGCGGAATATGCGTCGTTTACGCCGGATACCACCGCTTTCGAAGTGAATGTGGCACTTGTCACGCCCTCAATACGTTCGTTGCCGTCTTCGCTTAAAGAAAACGGACCCGTCTTTTGGGAAAACTGCGTCAGGAAACCGTCTTTGCCGGCGTTTTGACCGAGACCGGGAGTTTCGTCATTCATTGACAGGATAACCGTTTTCTGAACGGTACCCTCGGAATTTATCCCCGTCATAACGGACACTTCTCCGCCGTAACCTCTGTTTGAAGAGGTGAATACGTAGCCGATAGTTTCGCCGTCGGAGTTATAGGCGACACAGTATTTTATTTCTTTGCCTTCAAGAGATAAAGTGCTGTCGTCACCGAAAGAAGTTGCCGCGGAAAAAGCGGTCTTTTTGCTTTCCTGTTCCTGCTTCTTTTCGCTTTCGGCAATTTTTCCGGCGGTTATATAATTGGTTACCGCCAAAAGCAGTGCGGAAACAAAACATATAACTATCAGTTTAAAAGCAGGCATAAAGATCTCTTTAAACTTCATTTTTTTGCCTCCTTTTTCTGACCGAAAGGCTTGTTTAATGTGGCTTTGTCGATGAGAGGAGTAAGGATATTCATAAGAATTATGGAATATGATACGCCCTCGGGCAGTGAACCGTAAAAACGGATAACGGAAGTTATCAGTCCGCAACCAATGGCATATATTGCTTTTCCCTTAACGGTAACGGGAGATGTAACGTAATCGGTGGCCATAAATATTGCGCCGAGGAAAAGTCCGCCCGAGAGAATGAGCATAAGAGCGGTTTCCGCCGAACCGGTAAAGATAAGTGCAAACAGGAATACGGTGGAAATGAACAGTACGGGGATCTCGGGTGTGATCACACGGCGTATGCACAGGTATATTCCGCCTAAAAGCAGTGCGGGGGTACAGGTTTCGCCCATACTTCCGCCGTAAACGCCCCAAAACAGATTAGTTAACGTGGGGAATGTTTCGCCGACTTTACCGATAGACGGAAGAGGTGTAGCGCCCGTTACACCGTTTATCCAAAGTTCTTGTTTATCCAAGGGGTTGGGGAAAGAGGTCATTGCCGAAGCAAAGCAGAGCATAAGTATTATTCTTGCGGCGATGGCAGGGTTCACGAAGTTTTGACCGAGTCCGCCGAAAAACTGCTTTACAACGACTATTGCAATTACACTTCCGATAACAGCCATAGCAAAGGGGAAGTTTGCAGGCAGGTTAAGCGCAAGGAGAAGTCCCGTTACAACGGCACTCAGGTCGTCAACCGTATTCTCTCTCTTCATTACTTTCCGTGAGATATATTCCGCAGTAACGCAAGAAAGCACGCATACTGCCGTCAGTACGAGGGCACGCAGACCGAAAATAATGCTTGCCGCGCACAGTGCGGGAATAAGAGAAATTATAACGTCAAGCATGATCCGCCGAGTGGAAGAATTACTCTGCGAATGCGGAGACGAAGTTACAAGTAGTTTTGCCATTTATTTTTTTGCCTCCCTTAAAATTTGTTTGCCCATACGCATATACTGTACAAGGGGAATGCCCGAGGGGCAGGTATAGGCACAGCATCCGCATTCCATACAGGCGGTAATGCCTAATTTGTCAAGTGTGACCGAATCGCCCGCTTTCGTTGCTTTGCGCAAATATACGGGTGAAAGGCTCATAGGACAGGCTGAAATACAGCGTCCGCAGTTTATGCAGGCGCGTTCTTTCTTTGTGCTCTTGCTGTCAAATACGAGTACGGCGTTATTTTGCTTGCATACGGGTATATCGGCGGAAAATACCGAAACGCCCATCATAGGTCCGCCGAGGATTATCTTAGCAGGCGTGCTCTTAAATCCTCCGCACTGTTCGATTATCCAATTTACGTTTGTGCCTATGGGAACACGCACGTTTTGCGGACTGTTAAGGGCAGAACCGTCAAGTGTAAGCGAACGGGAAACAAGAGGTTTTCCGCTTTTTAAATATCTTGCGATAAATGCCACGGTGGCAATGTTCATAACTATGCAACCTACGTCCGCAGGCAGACCGCCGGCAGGTACTTTGCGTCCCGTAACCGAATAAACGGTCATTTTTTCGGCACCTTGGGGATATTTTGATTTAAGGCGCATAATATCCACGTCCGGACTTTTGGAAGCAATGGATGAAAGTATCTTTATTGCTTCGGGTTTGTTGTCTTCCACCGCAATTACAACACGGGGGATATTCATTATTTCTTTTATTGCGATAACGCCCGAAAGCACGTCCCAAGAGTTGTCGACGGCTTCACGGTAGTCAACGGTAATATAGGGTTCGCATTCGGCGGCGTTGACGATAAGCGTATCTATCTTTTTATCTTTGGGTACGTTGAGTTTTACGTGGGTGGGGAAACCCGCACCGCCCAATCCTACGGCACCGGATTCCCTTACGGCGGAAATAAAATCTTCGAGAGTATCCGCCTTGGGAGGGGTAAGACCTTCGTAAAGTTCATTAAGACCGTCGGATTCGATAACTACGCCTTGGCAGGCGTTGCCCGATGCGAGAGTTACGGGCACTATTGCTTTTACCGTGCCCGAAACCGATGCGTGCACAGGTGCGCTTACGAATTTATCACTGTCCCCTATCTTTTGCCCGATTTTTACTTTGTCCCCCACGCTTACCGTGGGAGTGCAGGGCGAGCCGATACACTGTTGCATAGGAATGATGACCTCGTTGGGGGTATCGAGCCTACGCACCGCCATAAAACGGGTGTTTTTGTTGTAATCTGTGTGTATTCCGCCACGGATACGGCGCTGTGGCGAAATTCCTTTTTCGTCCCTCATTTTTTCTCCTTTTTGTAAAATGCATTATCTACGTAAGGCTTTGCGCATTTTGCGGTAAAGCCTGTAATAAGACCGGATATTACGGCAAAAAAACTTAACGGCGGAGCATAGTAAAACAGCGACGGCGTGCCCGTAAGCAGGACGGCGCAGATGAGTTGCATACCGTTATGTATTATCGCTCCCGCAATGCTTATGCCTATAAGCGAAAACGGACATCGTTTTAACTTTAACAGCAGTGCGGTAACGGCAGAAGAACATATTCCTCCTGCAAAACTGAGTAAAAACGCCGTTGCACCCCGAGTGCAGAGTGCAAAAAGCGATTTTATAACCGAAATATATATTCCCCCTGCAAAAGAGGAGAATATACAGGCAAGTACGGTTATTATGTTGGAAAGTCCGGGTTTTGCGCCGGGAGGCAAAAACGGCAGTGAAAATGCGGATTCTATTGCCGAAATGCCTATTGCTGCGGCACCGAGAATGCCCCAAAGTGCGATTTTTGCGGATCTGTTTTTCATCCGGTAACTCCGTCGGGAGCACTGCCCCCGATAATTTTTATTATAACTTTTTCCGGCAGACAGGCAACGGTATCTCCCTTACGGAAAATTTTGCCTGTGTTCACGCATATCTTGTCTGCGCAGGGAGAGTTTTCGACGTATATTTTTCCGTCTTCCACGGCAACGGAAACGTTGCCCACGGTAAAACGGGTATCTTCTTTAAGTGAAACCGTCCTTACTTTTTCTCCGTTGAGATAGATTTCCGCCTTGTCGCCGTGAGATTTCGGAAAAAACAGCAACAGTGCGCATAAAGTAAGACACAGACAGATAAGAATAATATCGCCTTTTTTCATTTGTATTCACCCATCGGCGTAAAATTTACGTTGCCTGCAACCGAAACGGTTTTATCGGCGTAAATAAAAATTGCGGAAGATGTAAATTTTTTAAGCAAAGGTTGGCTTTCTTCTTCGCCCAAAATAAAACAGGCGGTGGAAAGTGCATCGGACAGTGTGCCCTCGGGCGAGATAACCGTTACGCTTACAAGGTCGGTATCTTTCGGATAACCCGTAACGGGATCAAGCAAGTGGTGATATCTTTTGCCGTCACATTCGAAATATCTTTCGTAACTGCCGGAAGTGGAAACAAAACAGGAATCTGTTACAAAGGTTCCGGCATAGGAAGAAGTGTCAAACGGGTCTTTGACTGCTACGGTAAAAGATTTGTCGCCCCAAAAAAGCAAACTTCCGCCCACACCTATAACGGCGGAAGTTATACGGTGATTTTTCAGTATTTCCTCTGCCTTGTCACAGGCGTATCCTTTAGCGGAACCGCCGAAATCAAGGCAGGTATCACCTGTTTTCGAAAGCGCTCCTTGGGTAAAAACAACATTGCCTTTCGATGAAAGGGCATTTTCGATGCTTTCCTTGCTCGGTACGGTTTCGTTACCGAAACCTATATTCCACAGTTTTGTGAGATTACCCAGCGTAAAATCAAAAGCACCGTTACTTGCATTTTTTACGGGAACGCTTTTTTCGTAAAGTTCGCACAGATAACCGTCGTCGGAATACCCCGAAGAGTTAAAACGGGCAACGGCACTATCCGTGCCGTTGGCATCAAGCGATGCTTCAAGTGAGTCGAACAGACGAGACAGTTCGTCTGATACTTTCTGCGTGTTATTTCCCGTAAGTTTAACCGAAATTACCGTGCCCATACCGGTATAGGCGGTTTCGTAATTTTCGGGAACAAGGAAAAAACAGGCGATTACAGATACCGACAGGATTACCGCAACAACAAGAAGAATTTTCCTGTTCATAAATTAAAATTTATTCTTTTGCAGAGGGTTGCTCCGACGTACAGTGGGGGCAACGGGTTGCTTTTATGTCGATTTCGCTTAAACAGTAAGGGCATTTTTTTGTGGTGGGTTCTTTGGGCTTTTCTTCTTCGTGGCCGAGAGGCATTATTTTTTCAACTTTGTTTAAGCCTTTAACAAAGCAGAAGATAACGAATGCCATAATAAGGAAGTTGATTACAGCCGTTATAAAGTTGCCGTAGGAAAGCGTGGCGATACCTGCCGCCTGTGCGTCGGCAAGTGTGGTGATCGTAACTCCCTCGGCAGGTTTGCCCAAAAGGATAAAGAGGTTTGAAAAATCGATACCGCCTGTAATAAGGCTTATAACGGGGGTGATTATATCGCTTACAAGGGATTTAACGATAGACTGAAATGCACCGCCGATAATAATACCTACTGCAAGGTCAACAACGTTACCTCTTTTGATAAAGTCACTGAATTCTTTAAAAAACTTTTTCATACTGTCCTCCGTAAATTTAATACAGTGTTTAGAACATTATACTACAAAATTCGCTTTAAATAAAGCGATATTTTGATTTGAAAGCAAATATTTGTTGACACACATTGATTTTTCTGTTATAATGCTATCGTTAATAATCGTACGGAGAGATGTCCGAGTGGTTTATGGAGCTGGTCTTGAAAACCAGTGATACCGAAAGGTACCGTAGGTTCGAATCCTATTCTCTCCGCCAAAATATTCGGAGACATACCCAAGTTGGCCGAAGGGGCGCCCCTGCTAAGGGTGTAGGTCGGGATTACCGGCGCGAGAGTTCAAATCTCTCTGTCTCCGCCAAAATTCCAAGTTCGTAGGGGCTTGGAATTTTTTGTTTTTTTGAGAAAAAACAACGGTTCGTAAGTTAAGTTGTGCCGTCGCTTTATGGGTAATACTGTTGAAAAGCGGATAAATACAAGTCCGCTTTTCAAATGCGTTGCGACAGGGATACGGAAAATATCGTTTTGCGGTAGTGAATAACGTAAGACCGTGTTTTTGCCTATTATATCGGATTGCAAATATTTTCTCGCCGTAAAGCGTTCGTCATTTTTTAAGGGCGGAACGGTAAGGCAAAGCGGATTTTAAAGGATTTTACATACAGCGACGGAAAAATGTCGCAAAACGGAGTCTAACATACTGTTTTTTGAAATTTCAGAAAAAACGGTCGAAAATAAATTCGACCGCTTTTTAAACGTAAAGACCCAAATGTAAAATTATTTTTTTGATGACGGAGTAAGTTCGTTTAAAAGAGTGAAACCGAGGATTAAAACACCGCCTATTATTTGCCATATCGTCATTGTTTCTTCCAAAACCGTAACGGAAATCAAAACCGCAACCAACGGGTCAATGTAACTGAGGATTGCCGTTTTCTGCCCCGATAATTCTTTTATGGAAGAAAAATATGCGCAGTAAGTCACGCCTGTGTGGATTATACCCACCGTCAGCAGATTTATCCAACCGACGGTGTTTAAATTCCGTAAAGCAATTCCGCCCGTCATCAAAACATACGGAAGCAAAATCACAATGGCGGATAAAAACTGCAAAAACGTTCGGTGAATTCCCTCTACGTTTTTGATGTATTTGTTCAAAATAATAACCGTTGCGTAAAAGACCGCCGCACCCAAACCGAACAGAATACCTATAAAATCCTTTCCGTTACCGGCGTTCCCGATGCCCGTGATCATCACAAGTCCGACTGTTGAAGCAATAAAACAGACGGTTTGCTTTTTGGTGAGTTTTTCTTTGAAAAGAATGGGGCAGACAACCGTGACGATAACGGGTGCGAAATAATAACTCAGCGTGGCAACGGAAACCGTTGTGTATTTGTACGCCTCAAAAAGGAAGATCCAGTTAATTCCCATTGCAACTCCCGATGCGAGAAGCAACGGGATTTCTTTTTTTATGCTTGCAAAGGGAATGCGCTGATTTGTAAGTAAAAGAAAGAGCCCTATCAGCAATGTTGCCAAAACGGCACGGTACAATGCCAATTCGCCGGAAGAAACGGGAATGTTTCTAACAAACAGTCCCAATGTACCGAATACGGTCATCGAAGCAATCATCAGTAAACGGGGATTTATTTTCTTTTTCATAAGGGCGCCTCCCGAAAGCAAGTGCAAAAATTTGATACTGCATACTATAACAGCATTTTTTGTGGGTGTCAACCGTTTTCGGAGGGGCTCGGCTATTAAAGACGTTCGGCAAATTTACGGGCAAAAGCGTACTTCGGTTTTTTGGGACAAACAATAATATTTTTAAAAAACGGATATTTGCTTACAATTATTTTTTCGAAAAGCGAGCATCCGTATGCAATTAAGACTGAATAAATTGCTTGCGAAAAATGCAAACAGGGGTGAAAAAAGGATTAGCGAAAGAATAGGATATGTGAAGCGGTGGACAAAAGGGGACGGTATAATTAAGAAAATCGGATAAAAGTCCGATTTACGGAAAACTCTTAAAAGTTATATCTGCGCCCCTAATAAGGTAAGTTTTGCAAATAGGCCTTTTTACGGTGTTCCTCAACCAAACCACTCAAAAAAATACTTTATGATACTGACGGAAAATTCACTAACCGCACGTTTGCAAGATGACGTGCGGTATAATTAAGAAAATCGGATAAAAGTCCGATTTACGGAAAACTCTTAAAAGTTATATCTGCGCCCCTAATAAGGTAAGTTTTGCAAATAGGCCTTTTTACGGTGTTCCTCAACCAAACCACTCAAAAAAATACTTTATGATACTGACGGAAAATTCACTAACCGCACGTTTGCAAGATGACGTGCGGTTAGTGAATTTGTATTTTTTTTCGAAAAATGAAAAAACAGCACTACCGCACGTTTGTAAGATGCGTTGTGTAATTATTTATCGGCATGTTCCCCACTTGCCCCCAAAAACTCCATTCACCGTACATCCGCCCCCCAAAAGCCCCTTGTACTTACCGACCCCTAAAAACTCGCCGTTTATACGGGAGCGGTTTTGTGTATTTTTAATAGTATAAATATATTTTGCGAAAAAAAAGAATATACGCCCCACAGCGAGGCTGACGGGGCGCAGATTCTTTGAGGTGAGTAAAATTATCGTTTTGCTATATCAAGTATGCCGATATTACAGAGATTTTCTCTTTTTGATCAGCGGAAGTGTAAAGAGAACAACGTTGGCAAGGAAAGATGCACCTGCAATGCCGAGACCGATATATGAAACGGTGCGCAGTACACCCATATTGTCTTCTTGGACGTCGTTAACGGAAGCGAGAGTAGCAACGGTTGTGTCGCTTTCGGCTTTGTTGTCGTTTACCTGTGTTTTAAGAGCGGTAAGTTCCGTCCTAAGGGAAGCGATGTCGTCGTTTTTCTCTTTTCTGAGAGCGGCAATTTCGTCATCTTTTTCTTTGCGCAAGGCTTCGATTTCGGCGGCGTGTTTATCGCGCAGTTCACCGAGTTCTTTTTTCAGCGCATCGATAGAAGATTTTAATTGGGAATCGGCTTTTTTATAAGCCTTGTCAAGAGCGTCGATAACTTCGTTGGTGGTCTTGAACAGGTTTTCGAAAACTTCGTTTTTAACGGCTTGATCTGCCAATGTGTTGTTGATAACACTGTCGGCAAGTTCCATAGCCTCTTTCAGTTCGTCAAGTTTCTTTTGGAAATCTTCGGCGTTGGTTTCAATGGCGGTTTCAAGTTCCTTTTTAGCGTTGTCAAGATTTTCCTGAACTTTTTCTATTGCACTTTCCAAAGATTCTTTTGCTTTCTTAACGGTCTCATCAAGGGTGGCAAGGTCTTTGGCAACGCCGTCGATTTGAGATTTCAAGAGCGTATTAAGTTCTTGATCCGCCTTTTTGTACGCTTCGGTAAGGTCTTTTACCGCCTTGGCGATAGCATCCGATTGCCCTTTTTTGAGTTCGTTCGAAAGATTGTTGATCTTGCCTTGGAGTTCTTCGTTAAGTCCGTCCACAAGTTCCTTGACTTCTTTATATGAGGTAACCAAGAAACAGAGTGCCTCGTTGGAATAAGCGCTGTTAATGCCGTCGATTTCAGTTGTCGTTCCGGCAACAACGAACGTTGCGTAGTTTTCGGCATAACTGCCTACGTCTACCGTGAAAGTATGGGCTTTTCCCGCACCGCTGTTTGAAACCGTGCCGAGTTTTTCGTAGTCACCGTCGGAAAGAACACGGTATACGTCAAACGACGAGGGAAGTGTGCGCTTATAGTCCGCTACGGGCGAAGTCCAAGTGAGTTCAACCGTTTCCTTGTCGGATTCACTTTCGAGGACATATTTTGCTTCCAAATCGGTAACGGGTTTAATGGGTGCGGAAATTCCCTGTACGGCGTAACCTACGAACAGAACGTCTTTAAATAGGTCACCCGTGGTCTTCCAGCCGATAAGTTTCCAACTGAAACGGTAGTCGGATTCACTCTTGTTCAGATTCTGTACGCATCCGCCGGTGTTGGTACCCGTCATTTTTGCAGTGGAAACGGTTCTGCTGTTCAGTGATTCGATACTTGTGGTAACACCGCCGAATACTTTGAAATTACCTATGCCTCCGCCGGCAAGTATGGAAAGGTTGAAGAAACCGCCGTCACTTTTTGTTTTTGACTGCTCGGTTGTAAGGGATGCGGAATATTCAAGTTGTGACGTACCGCCCGAGTGTGAAAGTTCCATCCAAGTAGAACCGCTCAGTTCCATACCGTTTGCATAATCGTTATGAGTGCTTGCGTAAGCAAAGGGATTGCCCTCGTTGTTGAGGAAGTATTTATCGGCTTTGTTGCCGATAATATCAAGTTTATAGGGCTTTGTGCCGTCCGTCTTCTTTGCTTCTTCTGCCGAACTTATACCGAATTGCTCATTGTAAGCGATGGCAAATTCGTCGTACTGTTCAATAGAAAGGGATGTCATAACGGGGTATTGGGGTACCGTAACCACAAGTCCGTAATCTTTCCAATCGTGCACGTATCTTACGTTCAAAGAGCCGTTATCGTTAAAAAGTTCTCCGTGGTAACCCGAGGATACCTCGTAATCGTAAAGGAATACGAGCGTTCGGCGGATGATAACTTGATTTTCTTCGTTTGCCTCAAAGGTGGTGGTGTAAGTTTTTTCACGGGACTCGGTGTATTCTTTAATAAGTTCCGTGGCGTATCCGCCCTCAATGGTGGCTTTTACGTGGGCTAATTCAAGTTCCAGCGAAGCACCGACACTTGCCGAAAATTCGGAACCGGTGGTTTCACTTGTGGTATAACTTTCGGAATATCCGTAGGTGGTGGAACTGTTGCCTGCATCAAATTCCTCAAAATAGGGGGCGGCTTGGAGAACTGCCACTACGTTGGGGTCGGTGTAAGCAAAAGTTTTGCCTTTGTAACGGGCAATAAGGCTGTCGTTATCGTAATCGCAGGCTACTACAATGCAGTTGAGCCTATCGTGAGAGGGATGATCGTACAATGCGCTGATTTGTGTGAGGGACTGTTCTGTGGAAAAAACTTTGTTTTGTGCATCATAGTGTATCCAAATTTTCATAAAAGCATATTGATTTGTATTGTTGGCTTTGAATCCTACAGACAATGCAATGCTTTCTCCGCCGTTATCTGCGTTTTTAAAACTGCCCACAGCGGCACTGTGGATAAAGACTTCGTTGTACGTCAAGGCATACATGGCGAAATAATTGGTTGCATTTGGTACAGAGGCGTATCTGTCTTGAAAAAGTGTACAATTATCGGCACGTACAAGATCACCGTCGTCATTCAATTTGTAGATATATCCGTTAAGGAACATATATTCCGGCGTATTGATACCGTCAAAGGCTACGCATTCCACGGAAAACTGTTGCCAAATATGCTCGTGCTCACGCATACTTTTACCGTAGCTTATAAATGAAAGATCGGTTATATCGCGCATACTGCCTACCTGTTTGGGAGCTTTGCCTGTTTCGATGTTTTCGCAGTTAAAGTAAGTGAACGCAAAACGCCCGTTATTTTGGATGATTACGCCGTCATTTTCCTTTGTGAAGTTCAAAAAGCCTGCCGTAACGACTTCGTTATATCCGTCGCCGTCAATATCGCCGATGGAAACGCCCGGAGATGCCATTGTATAAAATTCTTTGGCGTTACCCGTCGTGCGGTAAATATAAGAGCCGACACCCGAAAAAGAGACAAGGGGATCGTTATACTGTTCGCCGTAGCATACCGTTAAATAGGGCGAGTAGGTAAGGTGATTGGAAACACCCGATTTGTAAGTTGCATCGTTTTGATAACTTAAAACCGCAAGGTCGTCGATACCGTCGCCGTTAACGTCGCCCGTTTCCAGTGCAACGCCCAACTGATCGTTGGGGTTGGTGGAAGTTGAATAGTTGTTACGGAATGAAGGGTGCAGTAAACTGTCCGAAAGGTTTACCGTGTTGGCAAAGTTTTTGGCTCTTGTAGAGTCAGCGTACAAAGTGATTTCGGTAAGACCGCCCATTGTGCCTACTCCGGAGAAAGAGGATCTTCCTCCGCCGAAACCGCAGTATACGACAAGTGAATCGCAACCGTCGTTATCGTAGTCGCCGGCGGTTATTTGGAAAAAGTTTTTGGAGTCTACCGTATCCAAACCGTAATCTTTATTTGCGTTTTTAAACCAACTGCAATCCCACAACTGTACTTTCAAAGGAACACGTCCTTCTTCTGTGGTGGGGTCTTTAAGCAATAACGTACCCTGTCCGGTACCTGTCGGACCGTAGTTGGGGGAGGAGAACCAAACTTCCGCACAGCCGGAATCGTAGTTGTAACCGACGAAAGCGATATAATTCCTCAAACCGCAACCTGTGGGGTCAAAAGCGACCGCTTGCGTATAGGAAAGAATGTTGGATACGTCCGACATATAACCGCCGTCATACGTCCGAACGGAAGAAGTATCGGCGGAAATTTTGTTGTCTTTCCAGTTTTCGTACGTAAAAGTTTTTGTGTTCTTGTTGTCGTTTATTTTTACGTTTGCGGTGGTGTAAGTCAAAAGTTCCGAATTTTCCAAAAGCGTAAAAACTTCATTCTCCTTGGTGCCGTAGGGCGTAAGGTCATCCTCGTAAAAACTTTGGGGCGGAGTGGAGTTCTGCGCTTTCATCGCTTCCAAAACGCTTGAACTTGAAGTTGTGCCTGCACCGGAAGAACCTGTGCTTGCCGCCAAAACGGATATGGGCACAAGACCGACGATCATACAAAGTGTTAAAATTGCCGAAAAGATGCGCTTTTTCATTGTTGGTCTCCTTTTTTTATTATTTTGAAGATTAAGCGGTGCGGTAAAATTTCCACACCGTTTTATCAAAATCCGTTTACTGCTTAATGAACCGTGAAAACGGAAAACAAAGCAACAAACGGAACGGCAAACAAAAATCCACCGTTCAATTAATCATCACTTGATTGTATTATATACTATGTTAAGAGATAATGCAACAGTTTTTTGCGGAAAAATCGGGAAATTTTCAATTTTGGGGCAAACAAGGTTATACTTGAACAGATAAAGCGTTTTTTTGACTGTGGCTACCTATTTTATAATATATATGCGCAACAGTATGATTTCGGGAAAAATATTTTTGTGTGAAATTCGGTTTCTTCTTATTTTCATCTCGGGTTTAAGTATTTCACCGAGTTTAGGTTGAAAAACGGGGAATGATGTGTTACAATATATGCGGTTAAAGTGATTTAATATATAATACGGGGGAGATATATGGAAAACAACAAAGAAAACAGTATGCTGACGGAGGAAAAATTAGACGAGATAATGGCAAAATCCCGTCCGCTGTTAAAGTTGATGTCCTATTATCGCTGTGCGATGATGGAGATAGAAACGAAATTTAATGTATTGGACGTGGAATTTTCGCTTCAACACGACCGCAATCCCATAAGCAATATAAAATGCAGACTTAAATCTTTTGTAAGCATTCGCAACAAGTTGGAACGTTTGGGTGCGGACGTGAACGTGGAGAGCATAAGCAAGGAACTTAACGATATAGCGGGTGTACGGGTTTGCTGTGCTTTTTTAGACGACGTTTATATGCTTGCAGACGCACTTCTCCGTCAGGACGACGTTACGCTTATATCGAAAAAGGACTACATAAAAGAGCCTAAACCCAACGGTTACCGCAGTTTGCACCTTATAGTTTCCATACCAATATTCCTTGCCAATGAGACGAGGGATATGAAAGTGGAAATTCAGTTGCGAACCATCGCAATGGATTCGTGGGCAAGTTTGGAACATCAGTTGCGCTACAAAAAGGACACGGTGTTTACCGAGAAAATGTCAAATTCCCTTTTGCGCTGTGCCGAACTCAGTGCGGAGTTGGACGAAAAAATGGGAACTTTGCAAAAACAGGCATTCGGGTAATAAAAAACGGGGAACCGAAAAGTTCCCCGTAAATATACTGAATTATGCCTTTTCAAATGCATTGGCAAGTTTTTTTGCTGCATTTGCAAAGGTTTTTATGCCGTCAAGAGCATTTTCGGCAGTGTAGCCTTTAAGGCAGGCATCACTGCATTCAAGGGTGAAGTAGCCTTTGTAGCCGATATCTTTCAGTGCTTTAACGACAGCATCGAAGTCAATTGAATAAGTAAATGGCAGTGCGTGCAGATCTCTCCAACCGTCGTTATCGTGGATGTGCAGTGCCTGCAAACGGCTGCCGAGGGCGTAGATCATATTTACCGCTCCCGAACCCGAGCCTCTCATCTCTGCGTGACCGATATCGAGACAGGCAACAAAGTATTCATCGTTCACCGCATCCAAATGCTTATTGAAATCTTCTCCCGTTGCACAGGCGGCAAAGGAGGATTCGTCTTTTTCGTAATTCCAATTCCACATATTTTCGGTGGCTATTTTTACGCCGTGCTCCTTGGCAAAGGGCAACAGTTCAAGGTACATTTCCGCATTCTTTTCAGCCGACAGGTCGTTGTCGGGATGTATTATGCAAATTTCGCCTCCGGCTATGGCTGTGCACTCTATCGCACGCTTAAAGTATGAGCGTATCTCGGGGCGACTTGAGGGAAACGGTGCGTGGGACTGATTGCAAACTATGCCGTTATCAAGACCTATCTGTTTTAATTTTTTTGCATATTGGGCATAGTTGTTACTTGCCAACGGATGAGAGTTTGGGCGCAGACTTTTTGTTTGCCAATCGTAATCGCACATAGTGCACATGGAAAAATCCCAAGCGTCAAATCCTGCTTTTGCAATAAGTTCAACGGCTTTTTCCGCACCTACGATGTTTGCGGACGTTTGAATTTCGGTTGATATTTTCATAGCGTAAACTCCTTTTGTCAGACTGTTTACATATTGTATCATTGCAAAAGTGAAAAGTCAATATTTTTCTACATATCGAAAATAAATTCGTCGCAGTCGCTTGAAAGGCGGAACGTAACCGTCTTTTTCAGCGAAAAATTTATCACCGAGGCGTAATAAGCGTGATTGCGCTTGTTTCCGTCTAAAAATATATAAGTTTTATCGGCATATTTTTTTATATACAGGTCCCTTATAAGTTCGGCAAATCTGCCGTGTTTGCCGTAATCGGGAGTCAGTTCTTTTAATTTTATACCGTTTTCGTTTGCATAATAACGCAAATAAGGATTTCCGTCGGAAATCAGCAGATTTACATTTTCGGGTAGGTAATTTTTTAAGTCCGTTTTAAGACCCTCGGATATAATAATACCTGTCGTCATTTTGCATTCTCCCTAAATACATATTAAACACATAATGTGCCCACAAATATCATTATACCATATAATGGATATAAAATAAAGCCAAAAATACCACAAAAGAGGTTTTGTTTTATGGCAGTAAAAAGTTTTTCAATAAGGATAGATAACGGAATGTTGGATAAACTTCACGTTGTTGCCGATTACGAAGGAAGAAGCGCAAACAGTCAGGTACTTATTTTGATACGTGACGCAATCGAAGAGTATGAAAAGAAGCACGGCGAGATACAGATAGGAAATAAATAGGTTGTTTTTTTTTACCCCTTGTGATAATATATACAAGAGGTGAGGAGATTGGTTTATATAGTTGAGGATGACGACAGTATACGCGAATTGGTGGTATACACACTTAATTCAACGGGGATAGATGCACAGGGGTTTGCACTTCCCTCGCAATTTAAACAGCAACTGAAAAGGGAAATACCGGATCTTGTACTACTTGATATAATGTTACCCGAGGAGGACGGACTGTCTATCCTCGATTCGTTGCGCAAAGATCCCGTAACAAGCGATATTTCGGTAATACTTCTTACCGCAAAGGGCACCGAGTACGATAAAGTAATAGGCTTTGAAAGGGGCGCCGACGATTATATTCCCAAACCTTTCGGAATGATGGAACTTGTGGCAAGGGTAAAAGCGCTTCTGCGCAGAAACGGCAAGGAAAAGGGCGGAGAATTTACTTACGGCGAAATGACCGTTTCGCCTGCCAAACACATCGTAAAAGTAAACGGAAGCGAAGTTGCGCTGACATTTAAGGAGTTTGAACTGCTCCTGTTGCTTATAAGGAATGCGGACAATGTTTTGACAAGAGATACTTTGCTTGAAAAAATATGGGGATATTCCTTTGACGGGGAAAGCAGAACGGTAGACGTGCATATACGTACGCTTCGCCAAAAATTAGGTGTTGCAGGAGCGCATATCGAAACCGTACGGGGCGTGGGCTATAAATTTATACCGTAAAACGCCGTAACGTCATATGCGACGGTGAAATGTACTTGCTCGCGAAAAAGAGAAAATGTAAAAACATAACTCACACGGCAGTTGCGAAAAACGTGTGAGTTTTTTTGCGGAAAACCGGAAGTACAGGATGTTGCTTTTGCCGTCAGAAGAGAGTGAACGGGCGACGGAAAACAGCGGTTGCTTTTTTGACTGCGTCGAGTACAGGGCATAAATGTACGCCGTGACGGAAAAGGTTTTGCGTAATTTACCGTAATTTTAAAATTTGCAAACGTGCAGAAAAAAACGAAATACTGCGAAAATTCGTCATCGGCAAATTTCTTGCATAAAACAGTGTTCGGTACTTGCAAAAACTGAATTTACGGCGCTTCGGAGAAATCAAAAAGAATTTTTCGGCGTGAAAAGGGTAAATTATACCATAAGTGAAAAAGTTAAAAAGCGTTTTATTACGTATAAAAGTGACGGCTGTAAACCGCAGTGAAAATTAACTTTATCGGAGTAAGCGGAAGTAATGTGCCCTTTGACGCTGAAAAATTTTTCCGCCCATATCGGAACGTTCGATATCCCTGCGGAACATCGACTGTTACGGACGGTTGGAAAACCGCAAAAGCAAACAGTATCTAAATCAACAAAAAGAAAAACGGTGCAACCCCGTTTGTGAGGTTACACCACATTTTCCAAAATACTGCCTTATTCACTCTGAATATATTGGGGAACGGTTTTTACTTAAAGACGGCATTAACGTCCGTTCCGTTAAGGAGGACAATATGCAATAAATGAAAAATCCGAGATTTTTAAGACAATCTCGGATTTTTTGCGATAATTTACTTAAATTCGGCAAGATAACGGGTGTATTCGTCAAAATCCACGCCTTTGCCCATACTTGCGACAAAGTGGTTTTTACCGCAATCGTCGCCGTTCCAAGAGATAACGTAATACTCGCCCTCGGTCTCCTTAAACCTTGCACCAAGCACGTTGCTGTCGGATTTTGCCGTCAGCGTGCCCTCCGCTACGCATTTTCCGCTTTTCATAGCGGTAACGGTGAAGTGTACGTTCTTCTCTTCACGGGAATCGTTTACCGCAAGAAGTGAGATCATACCGTCTTCATCGGGTTCATCGCAGATAAAGCAGAACGGCTTCTGACTGCGTTTAACGTAGGAATATGCAAGTTTCTTTTCGCCGTACCAATCTACCGCCGCATCGGCAAACTGAGGCCAACCGTCGATAATATTCCACCAAAGAATACCCCACTTATGACCTCTTCCGCAACGCATGTGCTCTATAAAGAACTTAAATGCTTCGGCATGAGCGATCTGACTGCGCTGTGCAAATTCGTCAAAAGTAAGGTCTTTAACGGGACCGAAGATAAATTCTGCCTGCTCCACTCTTGCGGTGCAACGGTAAGCAAGAGGACCGTTGGGGTCGGCTTCCGCCTGTGAAGCGTGAATGACCCATTCGGGAAGCGGACTTGTGAAGTCTTTCAGTGATTCTTCCGAAATGAATTTTCTTACGCTTTTCGGCGAGGGACAACCCAAGTATCCTATCTCCGATTGAAAATGACATATTGATTCTTTTGCAAAGAACGGAGATTTAAAGAATTTGTGCTGATCCCAACGGTGTACTTCCGAAGTAAGTTTTCCCGTTTTAAATGCCATTTCGTCCACGTAGGGTGAAGAGGGCAAGTATGAACGGCTGGGATCGTGCCAATAAACCGCATCTTCGAAAATATTTCTCGTAACTCTGTTCCTGTTGGGGTCGGTAAGGTGAATGGCTTTGTCGGGTGCAAAAATTTTAGACCACATATAACCCGAGTCACATTCGTTGTCACCGGACCAAAGAGCGATACAGGGGTGATTGCGCCTTTCTCTGATGACTTGCTCTACTTCCTTGCGGATCAACTCACAAAAACGGTCGTCGTTGGGGTACATGGCGCAAGCCATTGCAAAGTCTTGCCAAATAAGAATGCCGTGTTCGTCGCAGTAAGAGTAAAAATCTTCATCGGGGTAAAGGTTACCGCCCCAACAGCGGAGCATATTGCAGTTAAGGTCGTTTACAAGTTCAAGACCTCTCAAGGTGTACTTTGAGTGCAGATACGGGAAAGGATGAGTGGGTACCCAGTTGGTGCCGAGGGCAACTATTTTCTTTCCGTTTACGGTAAAGTTGAAATTTCCGTCCTCGCCTGCAAGCGAAGTGCGTTCCAAATTTACGGTGCGGATACCTACGCTGTAAGTTTTTTCGTCAAGAACCTTGCCGTTATGGAGTATTTTAACGGCGGTTTTGTACAGGTTGGGTTCACCGTAGTTTTTGGGCCACCAAAGTTTGGGCTCGGCAATTTTTATATGCAACCTTGAAGTTGAATTGTAGAGGGGCGAAGTAAGGGCAAAAGTGCTGTCACCGCATACGCCGTTGATCTCAACGGTCATTTGAGAGGGACTTATGTCGCCGGGGGTGAGTTTTAAAACGCACTGCACTTCACATTTTCCCGCAAAATATTCGTTTTCTTCTTCGGAAAGGAATGCGGTAAAAAAGAATGCGTCGTCAATTCTCGTGGTAGGTTTGTAAACAACGGAAACGTTTTTCCAAATACCTGCCGAAACCGTACGGGGCATAATGTCCCAACCGTACATATACGGTGCTTTGCGCACGCCCAAGGAGTCTACGTTATAGCGCATTCCTCTTGTTCTTACCGCAATGGGGATTTCCGCCGCACGCACGTTTGCGGGTGTGATGTGCACGGTAAGTTCGTGCTTGCCCGATTTAATATTTGCAAGAGAAAACTCGTGGGAAACAAGCATATTTTCGGTTTGGGCAAAAAGTTCGCCGTCAATGTAGATATCGGCAAAGGTATCTATGCCCTCAAAAAGCAAGAAAGCATCGGTATCCTCTTTTTCTTCGAGAACAAATTCCGTAAAATAGTACATATGGGTAAATTCGTACTTTTGCACTTCGAGGATGTTGGTGCCGAAAAACAGGTCTTCGGGCAATTGTTTGCGCTTGATAAGTTCTTCTTCGATACATCCGGGAACGGTTGCGTCGGTAACTTCGAGATTTGCTTTCAAAGCACCGTCAAGCGTGCGGATATCGAGTTTTTTTGCTTCTTTGTGGGGAGCAAGAGCCACTTTCCATGAATCCAATGTCATTTTGTTTTCTCCTTATATAATCTTATTTAAAAATTTCTTCTTCACACTGGGCGCAGATTGCGTGGTAAACGGGCAGGTGATATTCCTGAATTTTAAAAGTTTCCGTTTCGGGTACGCAAATGCAAATATCGCAAAGTTCTTTAAGTATTCCGCCTTTTTCACCTGTAAGACCGACAGTCTTCAAATTCATTGCCGACGCGACTTTTATTGCTTCCGTTACGTTTTTTGCGTTGCCGGAGGTGGAAATGCCGAGCAACACGTCGTTTTCTTTGCCGAGAGCGAAAGTCAACTGGGCATATACCAGCGACGGGTCCACGTCGTTTGAAAATGCGGAAACAAGCGCTGTAAGGCTTGGGAGCGGAACCGATGCAATACCGCCTTGCAGTAAATTTTGCTTTGTTCCGTCCTTTAAGAGAATTTCCGTGGGGCGTTTAAGCAAAAAGCCTTTAAGCAGTTCTCCCGAAATATGCTCGCAGTCCGATGCGCTTCCGCCGTTGCCGCAAAGGAGCAATTTGCCGTTATTGCGGTGCATTTGGACTATTGCGCACACTGTGTCTTCAATTGCGCTTTTGCACTGCGCAAGGGCAGGGTAACGGGTAATAAGTTCTTCAACGTGTTTCATTGCAAACCTCTTTCTTCGATTTCGGCGGCAACCGCAAGGGCGGCAACGTCACCGATAGATTCTCCCAACTCGGGTACGCACAGAGTGCATACAGACCGAGAGGGAGCAAGTGCTTCTCTTTTTATAACTTCTTCCGCTTTTTTGCGGAGAAGGTCTTCGCAGCGCATAAATACACTGCCGATTATTATTTTTTCGGGGTTGATGATATCTATCAAAAACGAAAGAGCGTGTCCCAATTTTTCACCGCAAATATCAAAAACTCTTTTTGCGTTTCCGTCACACTTTCTCGCATATTCCGCAACGGAGGGTGCATCGGTTTCCCAAGGCACGTCCTCGCCCCTGTTTATTGCTTCTTCTTTTATAAGCGTTGCAAGTTGCTTAATGCCTCCGCCGGAGCAAAAACCCTCAAAGGAACCGTGCTTACCGAAACCTACGGGACCGTAAGGTTCAAGGCGCAAATGCCCCACTTCACCTGCGTTGCCGTTTGTGCCGGAATAAAGTTTTCCGTCAAGGATCAAACCTGCACCCATACCCGTGCCGAAAGTCAAAAAAATCATATTTTTACAGCCTTTGCCGGCGCCGAAGTAATATTCCGCCATAGCACAGGCATTTGCATCGTTGCGCACTTTGCAGGGAATATTAAGTTCTCTGTTAAGAATATCGGTTATGGGTATATTGTCCCACGAGGGAAGATTGGGTGGCGAAAGTATCACACCCGTATCTTCGTTAAGCGGACCTCCGCAGGAGATACCGCAAGCGGTTATTTCAAACTTTTCTTTTGCGCTCTTTGCCGAAGCAACTATATCGGCAATTGCATCGTCAACATTTTTTGCGGTGGCAAACTTTTCTTTAAACAAAACTTTGCCCGTGCTGTCACCTACGGTAACGGCGCACTTTGTACCGCCTATATCAATGCCCATAAGCATTTTTATCACCTCACGATAATTGTAATACAGTTGTTGGGCAATTACAATTAAAAAACAAAGAATGTTGCACAATATTTCAATATTTAATTGATTTTTGCAGAATGTTGTGGTAAAATTATTTTAAGTTAACTTAAAAACAGATGAATTCGTCTGACGGATAGGTGAATGCGTCGGCACATGCCGAATTGACATTGCGGTCGGGTAAATTCGGATTTAATCTACCTGTTTCGGCAAATGTTTTAAAATTATACACCGACAGAGAATGTTCAAAAAGGAGAACGGGAAAGATGAGCGGAGAGAAGAGACTTACGTCCGACAGATATATAGGTCACGGAAAACATATTGAAGTGGGCAGACAGTTTGCAAGTTCGTATCCGTTGCACGCCCACGAGTTTTTTGAGGCGGAAGTGGTGATTTCGGGCGAGGGCAAGCACGTGCTCAACGGCGTTGAATATCCCATACAGGCAGGCAGTGCCTATGTGCTCAGCCCGTCGGATTTCCACAGCGTGGAGATAAAGGACGGCGGTTTAATGGAAGTCTATCATATAGCCCTTGACGAAACCGTGATTCCTCCCCATATATTGCAGGCGGTGTACAACGGCAACGTGTGCAGAGTGCTCGGGACGGAAGAAATGTACCGTGTCACCACGGCGTGCGAACTTATGTGCAAGGAATTTTTTTCTTGGGGTTACCACAAACCGCTGTGCGATTATGTGCTGTCGATGCTTACCCGTTCAAACCGCATACGGGGGGAGATCACGCCTGTGCGCAAGGCGATACTTTATGTGGAAACGCATTTCAGGGAAAATCCCAGCCTTGCCGAAGCGGCGGAACAGGCGTGTTTATCTCCGGTCTATTTCGGCAACGTGTTTAAGCAAATAACGGGCGAAACATATATAAGTTTCCTAAATGCCCGTAAAGTTACCTGCGCAAAGATGCTTCTCGAAAGCGGATGTACCGTTACCGAAGCCTGCTTTGCATCGGGGTTCGGCTCTCTGTCGGGTTTTTTGCATACCTTTAAAAAGCGTGAGGGAATAAGCCCGGAACAGTACAAAAACAGTTGCCGAAAAGAGTGATTTCGGCGGTGGGAGAATGTTACAAAAATATTACGTTGACATTTGATTTGGGATAGTATATAATTAAATCGAATATTGACGGAAAGGTATGAATATATGAAACAATTTTTCGAAAATCTTTGGAAAGACTTTACGGTTTCTTCGGTAGTTACCGTGATTGTGGGCATACTTATAGCGGTATTTCATTCCGTTGCGATGGATATAGTATGTATAGCATTGGGCCTTGCATCGGCGGTTATCGGGCTTTTCTGCGTAATACGTTATATCCGCGAGCCTCTTGCGCTGAATAGGCTGAGTTTGCTTATAGGTCTTGTTTTGGGAGCCATAGGCATCTATATAATATGTCATCCTGCGGTTTTGATAAATATAGTTGCGGTGGTATTCGGCATAGTGATCCTCTACCACGGCATTGTGGATTTACAGCAGACTTTTTCCCTTAAAAAATCGGGATACCGTTATTGGACGGTTGCCCTTGCATTTTCTCTTTTGATTCTCGTTGCAGGTGCAGTGCTCATTCTGCTTAAAAAGGAAGTAGTAAATTCCCTTACGCTTCTTTTGGGCATAATACTTGCCGTTGAGGGATTTATGAACCTTTGGATGGCAATGAAAGTCAGGAAAATAAATGGTTAAGTTAAAAAAGATACTGTGCGCCGTGCTGTGCTGTGCAATGCTGTGTGCGGTAGGGTGCAAAAGGAATGAAACGGGCATAACCGAGCCTATAAGCAAGATTGCGCTTATAACGGGCGTGCAGGAACTTGTGTTTGACCATACCAACGAATCCGTTTGGAACGGCATAGTATCCTGCGGAGATGCCAACGGCATAGAATATGCTTATTACCGTCCCGAATCCTATGAGGAAAGCGAGTTGACCGCACAGTTTGAAAAAGCCGTTGCGGAAGGGGCAAAAGTAATAATTGCGGTGGGCGACACCTTTGCACCTGTGGTGGCACAGCAACAAAACGCTCACAGTGACGTAAAGTACATACTTATTGATGCCACGGGCGAAAGTTTGGGCGAAACCGCCGAGAATACCCACTGCGTTATGTTCAGGCAGGAAGAAGCGGGATATCTTGCGGGCTACGGCGCCGTAAAAGACGGCTTTACCAAACTTGGCTTTATCGGGCAAAGGGAAACGGAAACGTATGCCACTTACTGCTACGGCTTTGTTCAGGGCGCAAACAATGCGGCTGTTGAAGAAGAAAAGCAGATAAGCATCGGCGTTACTTATATTGACGAATATCCCGATGAAGACAGCGCCGCATCGGTATGCGATATTTGGTATAACGGCGGAACGGAAATAATAATGGTTTCGGCAAACGACGTATTCGCACAAAAATGCGCACAAAAAGCGGTGGAGCACTTTGCATATACCATAGGCGTGAATAATGACCAAACGTATCTTGCCGACGGTCTTGACTATAATCCCTTTATGACAAGCGCCTTAAAGGGCCTCGGCGAAGTGGTAGATGCCACTCTTGAAATGGTTCTTGCAGGCAGTTGGAAAGAAAATTTGGGCGGAAGAACGGTGTACTACGGTTTAAGCAGCGGAAACTATGTGTATCTTCCCGAAGACAGCGCACTGTGGATGTTTAAGGATTATACGCCCGAAGAATACGAAAATGCCAAAAATTCCATTGCGGACGGCACCGTGAGAGTGTATTACACGGGTATGCCCAAAGTGGACGAGGAATACGTGTCGCTTAATATTACGTCGGAAGCGGAATAGCGGGTGCACTTTTTTGGAAAATTAAAATGATAATGTCCGAGATTTGCGACTTTGAAAAGCAGGTCTCGGATTTTTTTCGAAATTTAAGGGAAGAGAGGCAATAGGCATTGGAGATTAGGAATTGGGAGTGGGGAGTGAGAAATGAGGAATGCGGAGTGTGAGATGGGATAGGCGGACTGTTTTTGATTTTAAAATATGAAACGGAAAAAATTTCGAAATGGCGGAATAACGCGATGCGTTTGTGCGAATATCATGGCTTTTGGCAGAGAAAAAGCAAAATTATTTGCGGTTCTTTTCGGGAAGAGGTATTTTTTTTTGCAAATTAAACGTTTGTTTTGTAAGTGACCGTTCAAAAATGTTCGTAACCGCTGAAATGGGCGAAAAAGGCATATTTAAGGTGAGATTCCGCTTCTTTTTAAAAGATTGAGACGGCAAAATTTACAAAAAATCAAAATTTACAAAAAAAGTGTTGACAAAAGTATGCGGGGGGGGTAAAATTAGGTAGAGTTTAAATAAGGCACGTAACAGTGCCGATGAAAGGAATAAAAAGAAGATGAAAAAAGTTTTAAGTATCGTTCTTGCGCTCGCAATGGTTATTTCTTGCTTGACCGTTGTTTCATTTGCGCAAACAGGTGCTGGCATTGAAATCTCCGGCGACGGTACTGCGCATTATATGCGTATAGGCAGCGGAGTAGGCGATGCTATGTCTACGGCGATTGCAAGTGCTACCGGCGGTGAAGGCAGTCTTAAATTCAATGTTTACAACACCGGAACAAAGACAATGGGCCTTAAAATCTACTTCCAAAACGGTTGGGGCACGATCAATACTACAACTGCAACGGCTGTTGTAGAACCCGGTTATGCAGAACAGTTTGTAGTTCCCTTTAAAGTTCAGGGTGGCAAACTTGTTGATAATTCCGGCGCACAGTATGACCTCAGCGGTATTACCATGAGGTTTGACCTGATTAACCCCGATACTCTTAACAATGATTCGGAAAAAGTAACCAACGGCGCTAAGTTTATCATTGAAAGTCTTGATTTCACCAATGATTTTATGGACACAATGTCAACCAACGGAAGAACCAAGACCAAGGTTACAAGTGTTCCCAAATTTGTAAAGAAACCCGTTGCTCCCGCAGAAGTTGTTAACGGCAATGCGGAAACGGGCACAACAAAGGGTTGGTCGGTATTCTCTAACGGCGGTGTTACCAATGTTGAGGGCGGTGCAAACGGTACGGCTCACGCAATCAAGTATGCCGGCGCAACCAATCAGTACGGTTCCGTAGGCTTTGACTTCGGTCCCGCTATCATTAAGGATGAAGCCAACAACTATAAGTCCGGCACAGGCGCAGGCACTTATAAGATTTCGTTCTATGCAAAAGCGGAAGCAGGCAAGGGCGGTAAGTTCTCCGTGCTTCTTAACTCGCAGGAGCATTTGATGGGCAACCAAGTTAAGGATTTGCTTACAGGCGAGGCAAAAGACAATGCAGTTGCTACATTCATTACCGCTTCGGATATCGATATGACCGATACTTGGCAGAAGTTTGAAGTTGAAATTCCCGTTAGTCAGGAATTTGTTGATACTATTTTGGCTGTTTACGCAGCAGGTAAAACAAATGCTTACAAACTTATCCTCCGTCTTGACGGAAGTAACGGAAGAGCATTCGAAACAAGTCAGTTTGCTTACTTTGTTGACGAAGTTACAATTGAAAAAGTTGTAGTTTCCGAGGGCGAAGGCACAGGTACAGGTACAGGTGCAGAGGGCGGAGAAGAGTCTGCTACTCCTACACCCACTCCTACTCCCAAGGTTCCCACAGGCTTCAAGATCACCTATAACGAAGATACTTCCGGTGCTCACTATGTAAAGACCAATACCGGTGTGTTTACCGACGCTGACGTTAAGGACGGCGAGATCACCAAAAAATTCGTTGTTGTAAACAACGGTGAAGAAGATATCAAAGTTAAGGTTGACTTCCAGGTGTTCCACAATAAATCTTGGGTTGCTCCCGTATACGGAACTCCCGTAACCATCGAACCCGGTGATTCGGCAGAACTTGAATACACCGTAGAAGTTGAAGACGGCAAAGTAACCGTCGGCGATGTCGAGTATCCCATCGCAGACCTCTTCGTACGTTTTGACTTTGACGGCGGTGTTTCCGCTCAGCTTTATGAGGGAACAAGCGCAACCGTATACTGCGAATCCGCTATTGCGGAAGCAATCGTAGCAGGCGGACGTGCGTTTGCAAATGAGTCCACTCTTGAACTTGTTTACGGCAAAAACAGTAATTCGGTTGGAACGGGTGACGTTCTTCCCGTAGCATTTATTGCACTTACCGTAGTTGCAACCGTTGCACTTGCTGTGGTTTGCAAAAAGAGAAGAGAAGAATTCTAATTGAATTTAACTTAAAAAAAGAACTCCGAATTTTCGGAGTTCTTTTTTCGTTTACAACAAAATAACATAAAAATAAACAAAAAACACAAGTTTTCAAAATAAATCAAAATTTACAAAAAAATTGTTGACAAATATAAATTACAAGTAGTACAATAAGGTAAAGATTGAGCAAGGCTCGTTATGAAAGGATGATTGAGATGAAAAAAATTATCAGCACGTTGCTTGTGCTTGCAATGGTGATTTCTTGCCTGAGCATTGTTACTTTTGCTGTAGACGTTAAAACCGTTGTTAACGGCGATGCCGAGGACAGCACAAAAGTCGGTTGGAGCGACTTTAAGGGTGCAGCCGGCGGTACGTTGGAACAGGTTACTCCCGGTGCAGACGGCACAGGCCACGCAATGGCATTCACCGCATCAGGCAAATGGCATTCCATAGCATTTAACTTGGGAGCCGCTATTATCGATGATGAAGCTAACGGCTACAAAGGTGGCGGTGCAGGTACATACACCATTACCTATAATATGAAAGCCGAGGACGGCGCAGAGGGTAAATTCAAAACCGACATTAACTCACAGGCTCACTATAACGGCGGTACCGTTGAGGGTATTGACAAAAAAGTAACCACGTTCCTTACGGGGCCTACACACACCGTTACCGATGAGTGGGAAGAAGTCAGCGCAACAATTGTGGTAAGCGAAGATTATCTTGATACTATTAAACAACTTTATGCTCTCGGAAAAACCGAAGCCTATGACCTTGTACTCCGTCTTGACGGCAGTGAACCGGGCTATGCTTTTGAAGACGGCGACTTCTTTACCTACTATATTGACGACGTTACCATAACCAAAGATGATGAAGGCGGTTCTGAGGGCACTGAAAAGAAAACTCTCACGGGCGTTAAGTTCACCTTCGGCGAAGAAAAATCGGGCACCGTATTCCTGACTTCTTCAACAGGCGAGGGTGGCGTAGCAAGCGCAAAAGACGTTAAAGACGGCACTCTTACCAAAACCGTTGTCGTTAAAAACAACAGCGAAACCGCTCTTATGTTTGAATTCTACCTTGAAGGACTTGTAAATGAGCAGTGGCAACATCCCACAGGATGCGAGAGAATTACGGTTGAAGCAGGTGAAACCGAAACTCTTACCTATGAGTGTGACAGCGAAGACGGCAATGTTACTATCGATGGCGAAGACGTTGCTCTCGGAAGCCTTTTCTTCCGCTTTAATATCTACGGCGAAGAAGATCCCATTGAAAAGGGTACTTCATTTACGATTTATTGCTCCGAAGCAGAAGCGGAAAAACTTCTTAAAGGCGCAGCGGGTGCTTCTTTGACAAAAGAGGGCGTTTATGATAAGGTAAGCGTATCGGTTGGTACCGGCGATATGCTCCCCGTAGCGTTTATCGCACTTATCGTTATCTCTTCCGTTGCTCTTGTTATCACCGTTAAAAAGAGAAAAGAACTTTTTAACTAAAACTTAAAATTGCACTAAACCGAGGTTTGCAATGCATTCCTCGGTTTTTTGTTGTAGACGGAGTTTTTGAAACAAGTGCTAAAAGAAATCGGTGGAGATGATTTGCCGTTCGGTTAATTTGCAACGTAAATTGTAATTTATGCACAGTAAAACTGTTTTCGTTTTTTTATAAAACAGCAAAAATGTAATTTTCGGACAACAAAAAAGCACTTCAAAAGGAAGTGCTTTAAAAAACCGAATTTTCAGATTAAATCTTGCGGACACGGATAACGTTTTCAAGGGAAGAAATCTTACCTAAAACGCTGTCTTCCACGTCGCCGTCAACATCGATAACGGTGTAGGCGTAATCTCCCTTTGAAGCGTTGATCATACCGCTGATGTTCGCACCGACAGAAGCAAGTTCTGCGGTAACACCGCCCACCATATTGGCAACGTTTTTATGCATAACGGTAACACGTGTTTTTCCCGTGCGGGCAAGTGTGCAGGCAGGATAGTTTACACTGTTTTTGATATTGCCGTTTTCGATAAAATCGGCAAGTTCGGCGGAAGCCATTTCAGCGCAGTTGTCTTCGGATTCGGGAGTGGAAGCACCCAAATGGGGGAATACGACAGTGCCTTTTTTGCCCAAAAGCGCATCGGAAGCGAAATCCGTTGCGTATTTGTATATTTTACCGCTTTCACAGGCGGAAATAACGTCGTTGTCACAGATAAGACCGCCGCGGGCAAAGTTCAAAAGAACAACGCCGTCTTTCATTTTTGCAATCGTTTCGGCATTTATCATACCCTTTGTGTTCACCGCAGGGTCATCGGATGCTATTTGGGGAACGTGGAGAGTGATGATATCGCTCTTTTCGTAAATTTCTTCTCTGCTTTCGGCACGTTTTACCGCTCTTGAAAGATGCCAAGCCGCATCAACGGAAACGTAAGGGTCATAACCGATAACGTTCATACCCAGCGCAACTGCGGCGTTAGCCACAAGACCGCCTATGGCGCCCAAACCGAGTACACCGAGAGTTTTTCCCTTGATTTCGGGACCTACAAACTGACCTTTGCCTTTTTCAGCCATTTTGGCAACTGCGTCTCCGTTGCCCTTTAAAGTGGAATTTGCCCACATAGAGGCTTCAACGGCATTACGGCAAGCAATTATCATTGCGCCGATAACAAGTTCTTTTACGGCGTTTGCGTTGGCGCCGGGAGTGTTGAATACCGCAATACCTTTTTCGGCACATACGTCCAAAGGAATATTGTTTACGCCTGCGCCTGCCCTTGCGACCGCAAGTACGCTTTCGGGAAAGTCATAGGAAAGCATATCGGCGGAGCGAACGAGAATACCGACAGGTGATTTTGCATCTTCGGTGATGGAATACTTATCTTCGGGAAGATTATTTTTTACTACGTTTGCGATGGAATTAAGTTTAAGAATCTCGGTCATTACTTATGCGCCTCCTCAAACTTCTTCATAAATTCAACAAGTTTTACAACGCCTTCGTAGGGCATTGCGTTGTAAATGGAAGCACGCATACCGCCTACGAGACGGTGACCTTTTATGGAAACAAGTCCGTTTTCGGCAGCTTCTTTAACAAATTCGGCATCGAGTTCCTTTGAGGGAGTAACGAAAGGAACGTTCATCAGAGATCTGTCTTCCTTAACTACGCTGTTTGTGTAGAAATCGGAAGAATCGATATAATCGTAAAGAAGTTTGGCTTTCTTTCGATTCATCTTATATACTTCTTCAACACCGCCCAAACTCTTTATCCAACGGAAAACGAGCATTGAAATATAGATGCTGTAACAGGGAGGCGTGTTGTAAAGGCTGTCCTTATCTGCCTGCGTCTTCCATTTGAGCATTGTGGGACAATCGGGAGTGAACTTGTCGAGAAGATCGTCCCTTACGATAACTACGGTCAAGCCTGCGGGACCGATATTCTTCTGTGCACCTGCGTATATTACGCCGAATTTAGAAACGTCAACCGGTTCGGAAAGGATCATAGATGACATATCCGCAACCAAGGGAACGTCGCCTGTTTCGGGAACATAGTTGTATTTTGTGCCGAAAATCGTGTTATTATAGGTAATATGCAGGAAATCCGCATCTTTATCCACCATATCGGCGGTAATTTTGGGTACGTAGGTGAAGTTTTTGTCTTCACTTGAAGCGATAACGTGAGCATCGGTGAGCCTTGCACCCTCTTTTGCGGAAAGTGAAGCGAAGTTACCCGTTACGGCATAGTCGCCTTTGCCGTTTGTGTGTAGGTTAAGTGCCGTGCAGGCAAACTGTGTGGATGCACCGCCCTGTACGAAAAGTACCTTGTAGTTGTCGGGAATACCCATAAGTTCTCTTAAAAGAGACTCGGCTTCCTTTATGATACCATCGTAACACTTTGCACGGTGGCTCATTTCAAGAACGCTCATTCCCGAGCTTTCATAGTCGAGCATATCCTCTGCCGCTTTTTTTAATACCGATTCCGGCAACGTAGACGGACCGGCACTGAAATTGTAAACTCTCATTCTTTTCAGCCTCCTGAATAATTTTTCCGTGCATTAAAAGACGGTAACGGTTAAACCGTTTGCATTATTATACTACCCCGTAGTGATAAATGCAAGCGTTTTTTTACAATATAATTGCAAGAAATACAAAGTATTTATGCAAATATTGCGTTTTTGACAAC
>CAZBLS010000010.1:0-30423 GCA_964492705.1 uncultured Oscillospiraceae bacterium
TATCCCATTTCGGCATACTTCATACGGGAAGCAAGAGGTCCGAGAATGAATATGGATGATCTGAGTTTATGCATAAGTCCGCCGTCGATACGGCAGTTGTCTATTCCCGACGGGTCAATATGTATATTTCCGTTTTCGTACTCCGTACGGCATCCGATGCTTTCAAGAAGTTCAAGCATAATGAGTACGTCTTTCAGCGGAGGACAGTTTTCAAGATAAATATCTTCATTTGAAAGAACCGTCGCCGCAAGAATGGGCAAAAGTGAATTTTTAGCACTGTGAACGGTTACTTCGCCGAAAAGTTTTTTCCCTCCGCTTATCACCGTTTTTTTCATACTCAACACCCTCTATAATAAAATCTTTTTCAGTTTTATTATATGCCGTTGGGTTTTTTACCGTTACTTATACTTTCTGTATTCTTCTTTTTTCCTCGGTTTGTAGGATGAAATGCACAGGAGAAGCCCCGATGCCCAAAGCATTATTCCGAGAGACGATGCGCCTTTTGAAATAAACGGCAGGGTAAGTCCCGTTGACGGAAGTATATTTGTGGCTACTCCCATATTTATAAACGCCTGCAAAACTATTATGGTGGTTATGCCCACCGCAAGGTACGAGCCGAATCTGTCGGGTGCTTCCATAGCAATCCTTATGCCGAAATAAGCAAACGCCACGTACAAAAGTACAACAATAACACCGCCCACAAAGCCGAATTCTTCGCATATTATGGAAAAAATATAATCCGTATCGCTCATAGGCAAGTGAGTTATTTTTTGTTTGCTGTTACCCAGCCCCACGCCGAAAAGTCCGCCGTCGCCGATAGCGTACAGTGACTGCACTACCTGATATCCCACGTCACCCGGATCGTCCCAAGCGTGGAGCCAAGCGGAAAACCGCCTGCTCTGATATCCCTTTATGACTATCATTACGGGTATAAGTGCTCCTATTGCGCAAATCGCAAACACAAGATACTTAGCCGGCATTCCCGAAATGAACATTATTATCGTTATTGCGCCCAAGTAACACATAGTTGTGGAAAGGTCCGGTTCTGCGATTATCAAAAGTGCGATAATTCCCACCGGAACAAGAAGTCTTACCCAATCGTTTAAACTGCGGTACCACCACTTGTTTTCGGAAGTATAGTATGCCGCATATATTATGCCCATAAACTTTGCAAATTCCGATGACTGAAAGGTGAAACTTATGCTTTTATGTGATATCCACCTGTGAGCATCGTAAACGCTCGGGCAAAAGAACACCGCTATAAGCAGTATTATCGCAAGAAAATATCCCGTTTTAAGCACCCTCGGTTTTGCAAAGAAATGGTAATCCATTCTCGTCATCACGAAAATGATTATAAATCCCATAACCGCCACTATCGCCTGAAACTTAACACCCGAAAATAACGATTTTGTTTGTGAACTTATGGCTATGCTGTTGTACGATGCGCTGAACACCATTACAAGACCTATGCAGGTAAGAATTATAACTATTACAAGCATAGGCAAACAGATGCCCTTGCGCACAAATTTCTTTTTAGCCGCCATTTAGTACACTCCTAAAATTTATTTACTATTTCCTTGAAAACTCTGCCCCGTTCTTCAAAGTCTTTAAACTCATCAAAGCTTGCGCAGGCAGGCGAAAGAAGCACGTTATCACCGCTTTGAGCCTGCTTTCTCGCTTCATTGACGCCCTCTTCAAATCCGCCTGTAACAATGGTGTAGTTTTTCCACCCAAGTCTGTCGGCGGATTCTTTAAGCCTGTTCGCCGTTGCGCCTAACAGGACGGTATGCTTGATAAAGGGGGTAAAGGATCTGAATACGGGGTCAAAACTTCCGCCCTTATCGTATCCGCCCAAAATAAGCACGGTAGGCTCCCTCATCGTTTCAACGGCTTTAACCGTGGAATCGGGGTTGGTGCCTTTTGAATCGTTTATGTACGTTACTCCGTCTTTAACGCATACGGTCTCTATTCTGTGTTCAACACCCTTAAACGTTTTAAGCGTCTCTTCCACCGTTTTTCCGTCCACTCCGCAAAGCATAGTCAGCGCAATGGATGCCAAGGCATTTTCAAGATTATGAGGACCTCTTATTTTTATATCTTCGGTCTTTATTATGCGTTCTTTTTTGCCGTTGAAAGAGAATACCGCATATCCGTCTTCAACGTACGCTCCCTCTTCAAGTTGTTCTTTGCGTGAAAAGAACACTACTCTGCCGGTTAGGGAATCTTTCATATTCCTTACGGTTTCGTCATCGTAATTAAGCACGGCAAAATCGTCTTTTGTCTGATTTAAGAATACTCTTTTTTTGGCATTAATATAGTTTTCCATAGTTTTATGCCGTATCATATGGTCTTCGGTGATATTTAACAGCGCGGCGGCGTGAGCACGGAATTTACTTATTCCTTCAAGTTGGTAACTGCTTATTTCCGTTACCATAACGTCACCTTTTTTCGCCTCCAACGAATGGGCAATATACGGTTCCCCGATATTCCCCACAACGAAAGTGCCCCGTTTTGCGTTTTTGAATATTTCTCCCGTAAGAGTTGTGGTGGTGGTTTTGCCGTTGGTGCCGGTTATAGCCACCGTTTCGCCCTTACAGAGCCTGTATGCAAGTTCTATTTCCGCAATAACTTCCTTGCCCTGTTTTCTCGCCTTTTCCCCGTAGGGAAGATCAAGCGGTACGCTGGGCGATACCACCACAAGGTCCGCTTCATCCACCAATCCGTCGGGAGGACAGGCAAATGCGAATTTATAGTCTTCTCTGTTTAATTCTTTAACTTGGGGAAGTTCTTCCTCGGATTTGCTGTCATTAAGGATAACTTCCGCCCCTAAACTTTTAAGTACGGGCGCCGCCGCAATACCGCTGCGTGCCATTCCTATAACAAGTACTTTTTCTTTCATATTTTACCTCTTAAAACCAAATACAAGCATAAGTGTCAAAAGGCAGGCAATGACGGTTATAAGTTTATACATTGCCGTAACGGTGGTTTCGTGATAACCGCAAAGTTCAAAATGATGATGCAACGGTGCCATTTTGAATATGCGTTTGCCGTGCCTTAACTTAAATGAACCTACCTGCAAAATAACGGATACGCAAGTTGCCACAAGCATTATACACGCAATGGGCACCAAAAGTGCGGTTTTTGAAAACAGCGCACACACCGCAATACATCCGCCCAAAGCAAGCGAACCCGTGTCCCCCATAAATATTCTTGCGGGATAAGTATTAAAACGCAAAAATCCGAGGCACGCCCCCGCCATAGCGGAAGAAAGTTCGGCTACCTGCTTAAATCCGTTTTCCCCTGCAATTTCGGGAACGTATGCCAAGCATCCTATTATGACCGCAAAGGTGATGCCCTGTATAAACGTCATACCTGCCGCAAGTCCGTCAAGTCCGTCGGCAAGGTTTTCACCGTTGGTAACGGCTATCATAACAAGCATTGCAAAGGGAATATACCAAATGCCGAGATCCACCTGTCCCACAAAGGGTACAAATATATCCGTTCCGATATTTTTATATGCGTATATCGCCACTATAAGAGCAATTCCCAACTGTCCTATTATCTTTTGATAAGCCCTGAGCCCCAACGACCTTTTCTTTACTATCTTAATAAAATCGTCTAAAAATCCTACCAAGCCGTAGCAGAAAGAGGCAAGCGCGGCAACAAGTGCTTCTTCCCTAAACCCGAAAACAAGAGCAGTTACCGCCAATGACAGCACTATCATTATACCGCCCATAGTGGGTACGTTCTGTTTTTTTAAATGAGATGCCGGTCCGTCATCCCTGACTTGCTGACCGAACTTTAATTTTTGCATAAGTTTAACGGTAAACGGTCCGATAACAAGGCACAGAACAAAAGCAAGTGCAAAAGGATAAAGCAAATATGAAATACTACCTTGCATTATATTTTCCTCCTATTATCTCCTCCACCGTTTCTCTGTCGGAAAAATGGCGTTTTACTCCCTGTATTTCCTGATAATCTTCATCGCCTTTACCGCATATGGCAATAACGTCGCCCTTATCGGCATATTCGATAGCGTATTTTACGGCTTCTTCTCTGTCCGTCACCCGTTTATAAGGGCAGTTTGTATCTTTAATTCCCTGTTCGATACCGTCGATTATACTGTCGGGTTCTTCAAACCTCGGATTGTCGCTTGTCAGAACACAGTAATCCGAAAGTCTGCCTGCCACCTCTCCCATAATGGGACGTTTGGCGGAATCCCTGTTTCCTCCGCAACCGAACACGCATATAAGTTTTCCCTTTTTAAAGGAATTTATTGCCGAAAGCACATTTTCAAGTCCGTCCGGTGTGTGAGCGTAATCTATTATCACAGTACAGCCTTTGCCGTGCGTGTTTACCGATTCAAACCTACCGGGGACGGAAGTAAAACTCTCCATTCCCTTTATGCAGTTTTCAATACTTGCGCCCGAAACCAGTGCACATCCCGTTGCGCAAAGCAGGTTGCTTACGTTGAACATTCCCACCGTGTGCGTCTTTACGGGATATTTTTTGTTTTCATACAAAAGGTCAAATTCGGTACCGTTGCCCTTTGAAACGATATTTTCGGCACAGATATCCCCTTTTCCGTTTAAAGAATAAGATATCATCGGTATGCTGTTTTTCTTCAAAATTTCTTTTCCGAAAACGTCGTCTGCGTTAATTATGCCTTTTTGGGCATTTTCCGGTAAGAAAAACCGTTCTTTTGCACAGGCATAGTTTTCCATTGTAAGAAAATAGTCCAAGTGATCCTGCGTAAGATTGGTAAATCCCGCAGAAGAGAAAACCGTTCCGTCGGTCTTATGCAAATCAAGTGCGTGAGCGGTAACTTCCATAACCACCCACTCCATATTTCTTTTTACCATTTCCGACAGCGCATACTGTAACTCGATAGGGTCGGGGGTGGTGCTTGTAAGTATGGGAATATCCAATTTTTCATTTTCGGCATATATTCCACCCGTTCCGATAACTCCGCACTTAATACTACTTGCCTTTGCAATCTCTCTAACCATAAAGCTTATACTTGTTTTGCCGTTAGTGCCCGTTACACCTATCATTTTGAGTTTTTCGGCAGGACAGGAATAAAACCGAGAAGCCATATGTGCCATAGCAATCCTCGTATTTTCCACAACCACCTGTTCAATGGGGCAATCGGTCTTTTCTTCCACAACCGCAACCGACGCTCCGTTTTTATAGGCATCTTCGATAAAACGGTGACCGTCCACCTGTGTTCCCCTTATTGCAAAATAAAGTGAGCCCTCTTTTGCCTTGCGCGAATCGATTGTAAGATTACTTATCTCCGTTTCGGAATTTCCGTACCCGATAATATCCTTTAACAACATAACTCTTTATTCGATACCGTAATACACCGTAGTGTCTTCGGCGGTATCGCCCTTTACCTTTACTATACCGTATTTTTTTATCTGTTTGCCCGCCGCCGGAACTTGCGAAACCACAGTTCCGCTTCCCTCTATTTCAACAAGCAAGCCTGCTTCTTTAAGCCTTGAAACGGCGTATTCCACAGTAGTGCCCATTAAGTTAGGTACTTCCGTCATTTCTTCTTCACCGCTTACATCTGACTTTATCTGCATATATTTAAGTATTTTTTCTATTATATTGCCTGCATAGGGTGCGGCGGTATTACTGCCGTAATCGTTGTAGATTTCCGCTTCGTCAACGGTAATCAGCACTGCAAATTTGGGATTATCCGCAGGTGCAAATCCGAAAAACGAACCTATATGTACGCCTTGCACTATCTGTCCGTCACGGTACTTTTGCGCAGTACCCGTCTTTCCGCCTATGCGGTATCCCTCAACCGATGCATTCTTACCTCCGCCTTGGGACACAACGCCTTCGAGAAGCGTGCGCATCGTTCTGCTCGTTTGTTCGCTTATAACCTGCCTTACTTTGATAGGTTCGTTTTTAACAAGCACATTTCCGCTGTCATCGGTCATAGAAGAAACGAAATAGGGTTGGTAGAGCGTACCGCCGTTTATTACCGCACACGCCGCCGTTATAAGTTGCAGGGGCGTAACCGCCACCGACTGCCCGAAAGATATCCTTGCAAGGTCGGTATTTTTTACGTATTTGGGCGCAAGAAGTATACCCGATTGGTCGGAAGAAAAATCCACGCCCGTTTCGGTGGAAAAGCCGAAATTTTGCAAATATTCGTACATCTTTTCCTGCCCAAGCGACAGTCCCATTTGCATAAATGCCGGATTGCAGGAATTGCAGATAGCCTCCTGTAAAGATTGGCTTCCGTGGGGAACGGTGCGCCAGCACTTTATTTTTTCGCCGTCCACTATATGGTATCCGGCGCAGTAGAACGAACTGCCCGTATTTACTTTATTTTCCTCCAATGCGGCGGAAAGAGTGAACATTTTAAATGTTGAGCCCGGTTCGTAAGTATCCAAAATACAGCCGTTGCGTGAATAATTCTTCTTTTCTTCGCCTGTACAGTTATTGGGGTCGTAATCGGGCATCTGCGCCATTGCCAGTATTGCACCTGTATTAGGATCCATAACTATGCACTTTACGCTTTTTGCCTTATTTTCTTCCAAGCATTCACGGAGAGTATTTTCCACAAATGACTGTATTGCGTAATCCACCGTCAGATTAAGGTTTACGCCGTTGGTAGCGTCGATATACCGCTGATCGCTTCCGGGTATCTGCCCGTTGGATACATCGGTGGAAGATATTATCTTGCCCGAAAGTCCCCGTAGTTGTTTATCGTACTTCAACTCCAAACCGTCACTGCCTACGCCGTCGCCGTTGACACTTCCGAGAACCTGTACGAGAGATGCCCCTTTGGGATAGTAACGTTTAACGTCATCCACAAGATAAAGCCCGTCAATATTAAGGGATTCTATATACGATGCCTGCTCTTCCGTTAAATGGCGTGCCACCACGTATTCGCTCAGCGTAACACCCTTTTCGTACTTTATTTTTTTATATAACGATTCGTAGGAATAGTTTTCACCCAAAAGCGAAACAAGCATTTGCGTTATCGCCTCGGCGGTATATCCGGATTTGCTTATTTTTAAAGGTTTTGAATTTAAAGTTTTTGAAGTTGCGCTTATCGCCAACGCTTCACCGGTGGAATCGTATATTGTTCCCCTTGCGGCGGCTATGGTGGCGGTGGAAGTCCACTGTCCCAATGCTTTGCGCTGTAATCTGTCGGCGGCAACAATCTGCCAGTAAAACAATGCGCCCACTATGATAGAAAAAGCAAGTATCATAGCGAGGCACACGTATAATAGTCTTAACTTATAACTGCTTTGCTTTACGCCCAACTCCTGATCCTCCTTTCAAGAGAACTTATCCAATCAAGTACGGTATCGTAAACATCTACGTTCTCTTGTATATCGGGAGTCTGCTCCGTGCTTTCCGAAGGCACCGTAACAAGTATTACGTTTGCATTTTCGGGATAAGCAAGGGCAAGTTGGTTTTCCGCAGTATCGAAATAGGAATTCAAGTCGCTTCCTGCCGAAAAATCTTTTTCGGCGGTACGCACCTTTAATTCAAGATTAACCGTTTCTTTTGCAAGATTTCTTATTTCTCTCGTATTCCTGTAAATCTCGGCATTGCGCATTACTACACAAAAGCCCATTGCGGCAACGCACACCGCAACGCTTACTACTCTTGCGCAAAGTTTTACCGATGCTTTTCTTTCCGCTCTTTCTTTTGCGTGGGTAGACTGCTCTCTCTTTGGTTCGGGCCGTTTTTCCCGTTTGGGTACAGGGATATACTCCGGTTGCAGTGCGGCATTACTGTCAGTGCCGTAATAAACCCTGTATTCGGTCTTACTCTGCTTTTTCATTGTATTCTCCCTGCCTTTCTTTTATACTGAAATTTTTTTAAATGCGTTCCATTACTCGGAGTTTTGCACTCTTGCTCCTCGGGTTTTCTTCCGTTTCCTTTTCGCTTGGCGGTATTGCCTTTGTTATGACTTTTACCTCGGGTACCTTACCGCAAATACATATGGGTATTCTCGGCGGACAGGTACAGGGGTCAGCCAAATTTTGCATTGTATGCTTGATTATCCTGTCTTCCAAACTGTGGAATGTGATAACGCACATTCTGCCGCCTACATTAAGCCTTTTGCTTACCGCTCTGACTGTACTTTCCAAAATGCCCAGTTCGTTGTTTACTTCTATGCGGATAGCCTGAAAAGTCCTCTTTGCGGGATGATGTCCCGTACGGCGAACCCTTGTGGGTATTGCTCTCTTTATTATTTCCACAAGTTCACCCGTGGTATTTATCGCACCTTTTTCCCTTTCGGCAACAATATACTGTGCGATTCTCGAAGCCCACTGTTCTTCCCCGTAGTCTCGGATTATCCTTGTAAGTTCCTTTACGGAATACTCGTTTACCACGTTATAAGCGCTCATATACTGGGTCTGATCCATACGCATATCAAGAGGTGCGCTGTGCTGATAGGAAAATCCCCTGTCCGCATTGTCAAGTTGGTAAGAACTTACACCGAGATCCAATATACATCCGTCTATTTTATCAATATTAAGTCCGTCAAGAACATTTTCGATATCGGCAAAATTGCTTTTTACAAGCGTTATTCTGTCCGAATACTCTTTAAGCCTTTTCCCTGCCGCTTCAAGTGCATCGTCATCTCTGTCAATACCTATAAGCCTACACGTGGGATTTTCTTTGAGTATCGCTTCGCTGTGACCCCCTCCGCCGAGAGTGCCGTCTACGTAAATTCCGTTATCTTTAACGGAAAGCATCTTTATACTTTCGTTTAAAAGCACCGACGTGTGCTTGAATTCCATTACTGTTTCCCTCCGGACGTTTTAAGCGCAATTTCCTTTTGAAGATTTCTTCTCTTTTCAAGGGAAGAATATTCTCCTGCCGCCCAATTTTCGGCATCCCAAATTTCAAAATGGTCGCCTACACCTGTGGCTACAAGTTCTTTTTTCAACCCTGCATAATTCCTGTATCTTACGGGAATAAGAACACGGCCTGCCGAATCGAACTCTCCCCACGTTGCATTTGTGTATATACTGCGCTTAAACTCAGCGGTTTCTTCATCAAATTCGGGCAAAGCATCAACCTGCTGTGTAAGTTTTTCCCATTTTTCCATGGGATATATTGCAAGGCAAGCACTTTCTCCGCAGGATATAATAAACTCTTCGCCCAACTGTGCCTTATATTTTGCGGGAATGCGAACACGGCCCTTATCGTCAACGGTAACGTCATACTGTCCCAAAAAACCTTTTAAAGCCATATTCACACCTCCCTTTTCTTAAATAAATCCGGTTACAGTTGTTTACGGTGTATATCTTACCACTTTTTTGCCCACTTTGCAACACTTTTTATTAAAAAAACGGAACTTTTTTTATAATTTGCCCACTTTATTGTTTTTTTGAACCCATTTTGACCACCTTTTACATAAAAGTCGGGACAAATTCAAACCAAAACTTGCCCACACCGTGTTTTTTACTCCTCCGAACAGGCAAAAAAGAAAAATACGCAGTGGGCAAATTTTACCTGCTGCGCATTTTTATCCGTATTTTATCTTTTCCCGTTTTGCCGTTTTCAAACCGTTATTATTCAAACCTTTTCCGCACCGATGTTCCGCCAAAAAACCTTTTGTTTTTAAACGGTTTTTTACACTGCCGTTTTTATTTCTTTTCGGCAACGGTTGCTTCACTTTGCCTTTTGTGCATTTTCCGCCACGAAATAAACGCAAATGTCATTTACCAAAAATACCGCAAAGCACACCGTAACCGAAATATATGCCGAATTTGTAAATGAAGCCAACATTCAAAGCAAAATAAAAACAATACCGTTTGCCCCGCAGGCAAGAGAAGCGAATGCGCTCCTGCGAAAAGTGAGATATACGGCAAGAAAACTCATTTTTTCCGAAATTGTACTCGGCACAATGTTTGCGGTATTGAAAAAATTTCAGAATAAAACAAAACACTGCGGTAACAGCACCTGCAAGCACAAACATAAGTATTATTTCCTTAAAACTTATCCTATTGACTTTAACCTCTCTTTACCCCAAAAAAAGGGTGTTTCAGCCAAGAAACGAGAGAAGCGCACGCCATAGGTGCGGTCATACCCACATAAGTTATCATTTCGCCGTAATAGGCAAAGGAAAGCGATATGTCCCCGTAAAGCAAACTTAATACTATCGTCAGCGTCTGACCGACGGGATTTCCCTTGGCATTGAATATAAGCGATGTTACGCCAACAGCCGATGCGATCAAAGTTAATATACTGTCGCCCTTAAACAGGATATACGAAAGAGCAATAAGTATTACCGAACTTCCCCACAGCAATTTTTCTCCTTTTGTAAAATAGTTTTTCATTTTCACCTCCTTAAAAAACAAAAAAAAGCACTCTCGGGAGTACCTTCAAAGACCTAACGGTACGCCGTCGAATGCTTACTTACATTCTCTGCCCGGTGGCAGAATATTTATTTTTCGTTATAAAACCTTATTTGCGCTTGCCTGTCAACTGCTTTTTTCGGCAATACGTTTAAAAAGTTCCGCCTCGTATTTTTCCGCCTGCAATCGCATTTCTTTGGGCATTCTTACGGCAAAACAGCTTTCTATCGTCAGCGTCTGACCGACGGGATTTCCCTTGGCATTGAATATAAGCGATGTTACGCCAACAGCCGATGCGATCAAAGTTAATATACTGTCGCCCTTAAACAGGATATACGAAAGAGCAATAAGTATTACCGAACTTCCCCACAGCAATTTTTCTCCTTTTGTAAAATAGTTTTTCATTTTCACCTCCTTAAAAAACAAAAAAAAGCACTCTCGGGAGTACCTTCAAAGACCTAACGGTACGCCGTCGAATGCTTACTTACATTCTCTGCCCGGTGGCAGAATATTTATTTTTCGTTATAAAACCTTATTTGCGCTTGCCTGTCAACTGCTTTTTTCGGCAATACGTTTAAAAAGTTCCGCCTCGTATTTTTCCGCCTGCAATCGCATTTCTTTGGGCATTCTTACGGCAAAACAGCTTTCTGAACTCAAACTGCCGTTAAAGCCGTAGTTTTTAAGGGCATTTTCAAAATCCGCCCACCAATCTCCGCTATGGCTATAAGCAATATCGTGCATATCTGTGCCGAATACGGAATCGTGCACGTGCAAAGTCTTGACTTTATCGGGATTTTCTTTAAAAAACTCACTTGTTTTGCCGTTTACCGAAATCAAATGTCCCGTATCAAGACACACTGCAAGATTTTTTTCATTCACCGTATCAACCATTTCTCTCATAGTCTTGCCGTCGTTTATAAATCCGTTGGGTCCGGGCATATTTTCCAAGCAAACAGTCGTATTTTCGGCAACTTTGCAGAGCCTGTGCAGATATTCCGCATTGAAATCAAGAGTCTTTTTCCTATCGGGGTCCGGTCTGCTCCAAGAATACAGTATGGGATGAACGACCACATACGGAATATCGAGTTCGTTTGCAATGCGAATACAGGTTATCATATCGCATATTGCCTTTTCCACCCTCTCGCCGGGTGTATCCGCCACAGGCGTGTTTCCGTAAAAAGGTGCGTGAATTTGACTTATCGTCATTCCGTTCCTTTTTATGAAATCGGTTGCTTCTCCGATTTTGTTTTTCGCCTCGCCGAAACTTAAAGAATAGAGTTCTTCATAGGTCGGTTCGTCCATATCTATTCCCTGCCAACCTGCCTCGGCAAGCATTGCATAATATTCGTCCGTGCTGTTTAAACCGCAGTAACTGTGACGGCTTATTCTCATTTTTATTTCCTCCCCGAAAATATCTGTGAAATTTATACAATCATTACATTGCAGATTAAAAGGTAAACTTTGCAAGGGCAGATATCGGCATTGCCCGTACTTTTCATAGGCAACGGAACACAAAGTGAAATAAAAACCGCAATCCGAAAAGCAATAAGAATGTAGGAATTTATATTCCCGTACCGAAATTCCCGAATAACGTAATTTACGGTATCTTGCCGTAATGTCCGTATTCCAAAATATTATACTGCACCACTATCCGCTTTGCAAGTGCAATTTTCATTTTGCAAAAAAAGACCTTCCGCTTTGCGAAAGGTCTTTTCGAAAATTATTTTTTAAGATCGATTACGATATGGCGGTTAGGTTCTTCACCCTCGCTGAACGTAACTACGGACTCGTCATTTTGAAGTGCGTAGTGAATAATTCTTCTCTCAAAAGGACTCATAGGCTCCAAGGCAACTTTTCTGCCCGTGCGCACAACCTGTCCGGCTTTTTTCTTTGCAAGACGAATGAGCGTATTTTCTCTCTTCTTGCGGTAATTCTCGGTATCTACCGTAACACGGTGATAGTCCTCTTTATCCTTATTGTAAACAAGGGATGCAAGATACTGTACGGCATCCAATGTTTCACCTCTTCTGCCGATAAGTACTCCCATACTGTTGCCCTCGATATTAACGAGCAAGCCGTTTTCGGTATCGGCGGCTTTAACTTCGCCCTCAACACCGATATGTTCCATAAGCCCTTTTAAGAACTCGGTAACCTCGTTTTCAACAAAAACCGTTCCCTCGGGGAAATACTCGCCTTGTGGAACATCTTCGTCTTCAACTTCTCTTTCGGCACGCCTTGAAGAACGGTTGCCGTTCCTGCGTTCACTTTTCTCTCTGTGAGGCTTTTCGGTTTTTTTGTCCTTATTAAGTACAAAATCCGGTACGACCGCTTCTTCCCTTTCGGTCAGTTTTATCTTTGCGGGTTTACTGCCGATGCCCATAAAGCCTTTTTTACCGTAGTCAAGCACTTCCATTTCCACTTCGTCCACGGTAAGTTTAAGTTCTTCCAATCCCTTAAACAGAGCCTGATCGACTGTATCGCCCTCAATTTCGATAACTCGCATTATTTATTTTCTCCTTTTGCTGCGTCCCTGGCATCAAGGACCTTATTGATTATAAAGTTCAACAGGAGCATACAAAGACTTGAAGTTATCCAGTAAATTGCCAAAGCCGTACTTGAAACAAGGCAGAAATATACAAACATAAGGGGGAAGAATATCTTCATAAACTTACCCGTGCCTGCCGTTTGCGCCGCCATGGGATCGTCCGACGCAGGTTGTTGTGTCTGCGTGCCTTTAAGGCTTAAAATCTGCACTGCACCTGCAAGCAACGGCAAAATATAAAATCCGTTTCCGCCTATGCCCGTGCCCACCGAAAAGTTGTTTTGCACAAACAAACGTGCGGCGTCAAGACCCGCATTTACAAACTCCGGATCATACTCGGTCATCTTCGCACTGTTGAGTATGGATGTAATAGCCTCGACATTGGTGGGTATAATATGACCGTCAATACTCTTGATTATCCAAAGCACACGGGTACCCCAAACTTCACTGAAATTAAAGTACACGTCCGGCTGCCAAATATTTTTAATCCACAAAAAGCCGTTTGTGGAAAACCACTGTGCAATGTCCGCTTCCTCTGTTAATCCAGAAAGTTCCACCATATGTTCTGCGGCAAGGTTTCTGAACACCGCAAAAAATGCAAGAAGAATAGGATAGGTAAGCAACATTGTACCGCAACCTTTGGGCATCATACCGATGCCGTTGGCTTTTCTTACTTCCATCATCCTCTGCTGTGCCTTTTGAGGATCGTTTTTATACGCTTTGTTGATATTGTCTATTTCCGGCTGAATTTTTTTAAGCTTTGCGGTATATTCACGCTGACCTACTCGGCTGCGAATATCAAAAGGCGAAAGAACGAGCCTGAACAAAACCGTAAACAGTATTATTGACAGACCGTAGTTGCCCGTGAAGCCGTTAATCCAGTCGAATATATATCCGAAAAAATTACTGATATAACTCACTTAGAATTCTCCTGTCCTTTTTTTTGCGGAACGGGGTCATATCCGCCCCTAAAAAGCGGATTACAACGCATTATGCGCCAAACAGCCAAAGCACCGCCCTTAATAACGCCGAAGCGTTCCACGGCGATGCGTGCATATTCCGAACAGGTAGGTTCAAACCTGCAAGCGGGAGGCAAAAAAGGCGAAATTTCTCTTTTGTAGAACGAAATAAGCCAAAGCACTGCCTGTTTAAACGGGTCTTTCATTTAAAACACCCGCTTTTTCCATAAGTGCCTGCATTTCTTTTCCCACAAAAGCGGAACTTTTACCTATAACGGCTTTTCTCGCAATAAAAAGATAAGCCGTATTCTGCTTTATCTGCGGCAAAAACGGCGTAAGCCCCGCTCTCATAACACGTTTGGTCCTGTTACGGACAACCGCATTACCGAGTTTGGAACTTACCGAAAATCCGCATTTAATACCCCTGAACTTGGCGCAGATCAACACCATATACGGTGATGATACGGACTTGCCTCTTGAAACCACATATCTGAACTCTTTGTTCTTTTTTAACATATCACGCTTTTTCAAGAGGTTACCTCCTTTAAATTATGCGCTGAGAACCTTTCTTCCGCGACGGCGACGTCTTTGAAGAACGTTGCGACCGTTCTTGGTGCTCATTCTCTCACGGAAGCCGTGAACTTTCTTTCTCTTGCGTCTGTTGGGTTGATAGGTACGTAACATAATAAAATCTTCCTTTCATAAATCGCCTTTACGGCGCAAATTTACATACTTTCGCATTATAGCGTTACTATTATATAAAAAACAGGCGAAAGTGTCAAATGAAAAATTCATTTATTTTGTCAAAGAAATTTTTTCGGCGCAAAAGGGCTTATCCACAACATATTGTGTTTACAAAAAAGTTATCCACAATTTTGCAAAAATTTATCTTTTTCAGCAGTGTTTTTCTGTTGATTTTACGAAAGTTTTGTGGTATTATTTTAACGCTCACAAATTTTTGGGACGGTATTTTATAATGGATGCAAAAGAAATTTTCAAATCAATATGCGAAATAATAGAAAAAGCACCGGAGGATATCAATCCGGTTTCTTACAATACATGGATCTCAACCCTTTCACCCTGCGCTTTTAAAAACAATACTCTTTATCTTATAGCGCCCACCGAAATGCACCGCAGGCATATTATGACCGCAAGCACGTTACATATGTACTTGGTTTCGGCGCTTAATATGGTTATAGATAAGCCGGGAGCGGACGTGGTAATACTCCTTGAAAGCGAAGCGGTTTCCGTTATAGACGATCAGCCTGCGGAAAGCGCCAAAATATCCCGTCCTATGCTTAACGAGCGGTATACCTTTGAAAACTTCGTTACGGGGCCGAGTAACCAGTTTGCTCACGCCGCTGCATTAAGTGTAGCCGAAGCACCTGCCACAATAAGTAATCCCCTGTTTATCTACGGCGGAGTAGGTTTAGGCAAAACTCACCTTATGCACGCAATAGGAAATCATATTCTTTCCCATTCACCGCAAACCAAGGTACTTTATATAACAAGCGAGAAATACACCAACGAATTTATCGACGCACTTTCAAAGCATCAGATAACCGCATTCAGAGAGCGTTACCGTCAAAACGTTGACGTGCTTATGATAGACGACGTGCAGTTCCTTTCGGGAAAAGAAAGCACGCAGGAAGAAATATTCCATAATATCAACGACCTGTTTAATGCGGACAAGCAGATAATACTTTCAAGTGACCGTCCGCCGAAGAATATCGCAACGCTGTCCGACAGGCTGTGTTCCCGTTTTGAGGGCGGTCTGCTTGCGGACATCACGCCCCCCGACCTTGAAATGAGAGCGGCAATACTCCGAAAGAAAGTGGAAATAAACAATATGTCGGGCATTACCGACAACATTCTGTTCCTGATAGCGGAAAAAGCAAGCGATAACGTGCGTGAACTTGAAGGCGCACTTAAACGTGTATATGCATTTTCCACTCTAACCGGCAGAAATATAAGTATGGAACTTGCCGCCGAAGCACTTAAAGATTATCACAGCGAAATACAGAAACAGGTCACTCCCGAAATGATAATTGAAGCGGTATCGGATTATTTTTCCCTTTCGCCCGAACTTATAGTGGGTCCGAGACGTGACAGAGTGATCGTTCAGCCGAGGCATATTGCATATTATCTTTGCAAGGAAATGACCGACCTTTCCACCTCACGTATCGGTGACGAATTTAACGGCAGAGACCACGCCACCATAATTAACGGTATAGGAAAAATACGTACCGCAATAAAAACAGACGAAAAACTTAAAGATCAGATAGACGATATTATTACCCGTTTGAGAGGAGAATAAAAAATTGTTCTACGGCTCTTTTACCGGAAACCTTTTCGGTTTCCTTTATTTTTCCCTTTTTATAGCAGGAGGAATCTATATTGCTTTAAGGCTGTTTGATTTTTCCCTTTTCAGGCGCATTTGGCTTGGCAGTGTCATCGGCACGGTACTGCTTATGTGGCTTCCCGTACTGTGTTCCTTTGTTTTGGGCTTTAATAAATTTTCGCACATTATCGCCCTTTTGCTCTTATTTGCGCTTACGGTTCTGTCACGGTTCCTGTGCAAATTCAAACCTTACGAAACCGATAAAAAAGAACTGTACTCACTCCTTTTTATCGTACCTATGTGCATTTTTTACGCCGTTACCGAATCCAACCATATTTTACAGGTTTCGGACACGGGCGGAATGATTTTCGGTCAAAGTACATACTACGATGCCAATATTCATTTAAGTTTTATAACAACTCCCGTTAAACAGGGTTTAATGCCCTTTGCATACAATATTTACCCCACCGAACAGGTATCCTACCCGTTTCTTTGCGATACGGTTTCTTCAAGCGTATATATTTGGGGTTCTTCCCTGCGCTTTGCATACGTTCTGCCTACGGTAATAGGCGCACTTAACGTATTTTGCGGTGCGTTTACGTTCCTTTATCAGTGGCTTAAAAAGTATTCTTCGGCGGTATTTGCGTGGTTTCTCTTCTTTTTTAACGGCGGATTCGGCTTCGTTTACTTTTTTGAAAACCTGCGCAACGATCCCTCCAACTTCACTCGCATTTTCACAAAACTCTATGAAACACCTACAAACCTAAACGATAAAATGATACGCTGGGTAAATACCGTATGCGATATGATGATTCCCCAACGTGCCACGCTTTTCGGTTGGATGATGCTTTTTGCGGTGCTTTTCCTGCTGTATACGGCAGTGTTTGAAAAGAAAAAGAATTTATATATCTTCGCAGGCATACTTGCAGGTCTTACGCCGCTTATAAGTACCCATATTTTCCTCAGTTTGGGTATAATATCCGCTGTATGGATGCTTTCCCGTCTTTGGTGTTCTCTGTCCTTTTCCGCAAAAAGCGCAAGAACAATAACCGTCGGTCTGCTTGTACTCACGGTGGGAATTTTTGTCATAGGGTGCCTTACAACAGGCAGCAGCCTTTCCTCTTTCGATTACGATACGGCAGGCTTTAACGCTTTGATTTTCTGTGCATCTTCCCTTGCGGCGATCTACCTGTTTTTGATAATCTATGCGCTTTTGCAAGGCAAGTTCAAAGAAATATTTTCCACTTGGGGCGTTTACCTTATATCGGTGCTTGTGCCTGCGCTTCCCCAACTTATACTTTTTACTTTCCGCCAAAGCGGAAACGAAGGATTTTTGCGCCCCCACTTTAACTGGATCAACTACCGAGACGAATATCTTTGGTTCTATATAAAGAATATAGGTATGTGCGCACTGCTTATTATCCCTGCGGTAATATCGGGTTCAAAAAGGCTTAAAAGCATTGTTGCTCCCGCTGCTGTACTGCTCCTTATTGCGGACACCTACGCACTGCAACCAAACCCCTATGACAATAACAAACTCCTTTATCCGGCATATATTCTCGCTTGCGGAGCGGTGGCTCTGTACTGCACGGAAATATATTCGAAGATCAGGAGCATTAAAGGCACGGGATTTATCGCAGTGCTTACCGTCATCCTGTGTACGCTTTCCGGCACACTTTCAATGGGACGTGAAATAGTATCCGACGAATATGAAATGTACCCGTACCGACAGGTCGAACTTGCAAAATATCTTGACGGAGAACTTCCCTCAAATTCCGTTTTGCTTACCAACGACCGATACAACAATGCCGTAACAAGCCTTACGGGACTGAATATCGTATGCGGTTCGTCTTCGTTCCTGTCACCTCACGGACTTGATAAAGATTTTTATTCAGTGCAAAATGACGTTCAGGCAATGTATTCCGACCCCGCAAACAGTAAAGACCTTTTTGAAAAATACGGTGTTACCCATATAATAGTGGGCGAAGAAGAACGCTCTTCCTACGGTGTAAACGAAGAGGAAATTTCACTTATCGCAACACTCATCTACTCCCGTAACAACGTTAATGTATACGCCCTTAACTGAACAAAAACTCCGTCTTAAACTCTGCCGTGAAAAGCAGAGTTTTTTTATTGACTTTTACTTATGCCTTTGATATAATTGTTTAAAATCAAGAACTTTTTAAGGAGCATTTTTATGAAACGTTTTTATGAAGATCCTTTAAAGACAAGTGAGAACCGCCTTAAACAGCGTGCCTATTATATTCCCGAGGGAAAAGCGGAATATATTTCCCTTAACGGCATATGGAACTTTGCTTTTTTCGAAAACGGCGATGCCGCGCCCGAAAAAATAACATATACCGACACTATCGAAGTACCATCCTGTTGGCAGTTAAAAGGATACGAAGAACCGAATTACACCAATTTAAACTATCCCTACCCCTGTGACCCTCCATACGTACCCGATATTAACCCTATGGGCGTATATAACCGCACGTTTTTGCTTTCCGACAAAAACGAAAAGCACTATCTTGTTTTCGAGGGTCTTTCTTCCTGCGGAGAAGTTTTTATTAACGGCAAATACGTGGGTTTCACCACAGGCTCGCACTTGCAATCGGAATTTGATATAACTCCCTATGTTACTTTGGGTGAAAATACCGTAACGGTAAAAGTGCACAAGTGGTGTGCCGTAAGTTATATTGAAGATCAGGATTTTTTCCGCTATAACGGCATTTTCCGTGACGTGTATATTCTCTCGCGGCCGAAAAATCATTTGAGAGATATCGAAATAACCGCCGACGGAAACAGCGTCAATATCGTCACCGATAAAAAAGCAACCGTTTCCCTTCTCTTTAACGGAGAAGTTATCGAAACGAAAACAGTAAACCGTACCGGTTCTTTTTATGTTAAGTCCCCTGCTTTGTGGACCGCCGAAACGCCTGTGCTCTACGAACTTTTATTTGAGTGTTCCGGCGAAGAGATAAGGCAGAAATTCGGTTTCCGCAGTGCAAGCATCTCAAAGGATTTCGAACTTTTAATAAACGGCTCGCCCATAAAGATGAAAGGCGTAAACCACCACGATACCACACCTCACGGCGGTTGGTGTATGACGGATGAGGAAATAAAAAAAGATCTTCTTTTAATGAAAGAACTTAACATAAACTTCATTCGCACTTCCCATTATCCCCCGTCGCCCAAATTCTTAAATTACTGCGACGAACTTGGTTTTTACGTTATTTTGGAAACGGACATCGAATGCCACGGCTTCTCCCGAGCGGTACCTGCCCTATCCGGCTACGATACTTGGACGGTTATGAAAGAAGCTTGGCCCTGTTACGACAAAAAATGGAAAAACGAATTTGTAAGCAGAATGGTCAGAGCCTTTGAAAGAGACAAAAACCACCCCTCGATAGTGATTTGGTCTACCGGCAACGAAAGCGGTTACGGCGAAAATCAAAAAGCAATGATAGATTGGCTCCGTGCTCGCCGTCCCGATGCACTTTTGCACTGCGAAGATGCTTCAAGAAAAGAATCCTACGCAAGGGACGAAAAGTCTCCCAGACGGGACGTTGATTTTTATTCGAGAATGTACGTTGACCGCAACGTTCTCGTTTCATCATTTGCCACAAACGATGACTACGATCAACCTATAATGCTCTGCGAATATTCCCACTCAATGGGCAACGGTCCCGGAGACGTTTGGGAATATTGGGAAATTTTTTACAAGTATAAAAAACTTATCGGCGGATGCATTTGGGAATGGGCGGATCACGCAGTTTACCGTGACGGCGCATACCGCTACGGCGGTGACTTTAAGGGTGAACTTACCCACGACAATAATTTCTGCTGTGACGGTCTCGTTACCGCCGACAGGCAGTTTAAGGCAGGTTCATTGGAAGTTAAGGCAACTTATGCCCCGTTTAGATTCAAAGTAAAAAAAGACGGTATCGAATATATCAATTACTATGATTTCCTTGACCTTACGGGAAAAGATATAACCGTAAAAACGTATCTTGACGGAACCGTATACAGTGAAAAAACCGTTTCACTTACAGTAAAGCCCCACAGGAAAGTATTTATTCCCTTTGATACTCCTCTGCCCGAAGAATGCGAACTTTCTCTCTCCGTTGAAGTCACTCTTTCGGAAAACGGAAAAGAGATAGGCAGAATTGAAACGGAAGTTCCCTGCAAAGTCAAAGAAAAGCACGTTTGCGGTACTCTTTGTCCTCTTACGGAAGATAAATTTAATATTTACGCAAAGGGTAACGGCTTTGAGTACACTTTTTCAAAGCAAACCGGCGCATTTACAAGTATAAAAACAAACGGCAGTGAAAATTTGGCAAAAAGTACGGAGATAACCGTTTTCCGTGCTCCCACAGACAATGACCGCAACATACGCTACAAATGGTATATGTACGATATTTGGCAGGGCGAAAACTTGGATAAGACCTTTGTAAAGACTTACTCTGCCGAAATTAAAGACGGCGTTATTGCCGTTTCGGGAAGCATCGCAGGTGTTTCCCGCCGACCCGTATTTTCGTTTACGCAGGATATAACGGTCTTTGACGACGGAAGAATTTCGTTCTCCGTTGACGCTACGAGAGCGAAAGTTATAAATGTCGGCTATCTCCCCCGTTTCGGTATGGAATTTGTGCTTAACAAACCCAATATTCCCTTTACTTACTACGGATACGGTCCCAACGAAAGTTACTGCGATATGATGCATCACGCTCATTTGTCAATGCATTCAAGCACGCCCGAAAAGGAATACGTGCCCTATGTTTATCCCCAAGAGCACGGCAACCACACAGGTGTGCGTGAACTTACGGTGGGCAATTTCAAATTCTTGCCCGAAAACACCGCAGATATTAACGTGTCGAAGTATTCTTCCCACGATTTGGACAAAGCAATGCACACCGACGAACTTTGCGAGGACGGATTTACCCATATACGCATAGATTATAAAAATTCGGGCTTAGGTTCCAATTCCTGCGGTCCGCTTCCCGGCGAAAAGCACAGATTTAACGACAAAAAGTTTAAATTCCGTTTTACTCTTATTCCGCAGATTCTTTAATAATAAAACACAGGGCAGATTTAATTCCGCCCTGTTTTTTATTACTTGCTAAAAAGCGGAAACTGTATTATAATATTGGCAAAAAATAATGCTACAAACGGAGGAAATAATGAAACCGATAGAAACAAAAACAGTAAACGCCATAAGAATACTTTCGGCAGAAGGTGTTCAAAAGGCAAACAGCGGACATCCCGGTCTGCCTATGGGCTCTGCTCCCCTTGCCTATACACTTTGGGCAAAACATCTCAATTTCAACCCGAAAGACCTTGAATTTGAAAACAGGGACCGCTTTGTGCTTTCGGCAGGACACGGTTCAATGCTCCTTTATTCGCTTATGTACCTTTTCGGCTATCCGCTGACAATGGACGATATTAAGCAGTTCCGTCAGTGGGGCAGTAAAACTCCCGGTCACCCCGAGTACGGTCACACTGCCGGTGTTGAAACTTCGACAGGTCCCTTGGGTCAGGGCTTTGCCAATGCCGTAGGTATGGCTATTGCGGAAAAACATCTTGCCGCAAAATTCAACCGTGAGGGTTTCCCCGTTGTTGACCACTACACCTACGTGCTTGTAGGCGACGGTTGCTTGCAGGAGGGTATTCAGTACGAAGCCGCATCCCTTGCAGGTACTCTTAAACTCGGCAAACTTATTTGCATTTACGACAAAAACAACATCACTATTGAGGGCGATATTTCCACCGCTTTTTCCGAAGACGTAGGCGCACGCCACGAAGCAATGGGTTGGCACGTTGTAAAAGTTGAGGACGGTTGCGATACAGACAGCGTTTCCCGTGCAATCGATGAAGCAAAATCCGTTACCGACAAGCCCTCTCTTATAATCTGCCGTACCGAAATCGGTTACGGTTGCCCCGCAAAGCAGGGCAAAGCCTCCGCTCACGGTGAACCTTTGGGCGAAGACAACCTTGCAGAGGCTAAAAAGACACTCGGTTGGGACAGCGAACCTTTCGTTATTCCCGAAGACGTGCTTGAATACACCCGTGCACTCGGCGCAAGAGGCGAAAAAGTTCAGGATGATTGGACTGCGCTTATCAAAAAGTACGAAAAAGCCTATCCCGAACTTTACAGAGAATATACCCATTGGTTTGACAGAGACTTCCCCGTTGACTTGGAAAACGACGAAGATTTTTGGACTTTCGATTCAAAACCCGTTGCCACCCGTGCGGTTTCGGGCGACGTACTTAACCGTTTGAAAGATATACAACCCAACCTCTTCGGAGGAAGTGCCGACCTTGCTCCCTCCAACAAATCCGAACTTAAAGGTCTGCCCTATTTTTCAAGCGAAACACCCGAGGGTGCAAATATGCACTTCGGTATTCGCGAGCACGCAATGGCGGCTATCGTAAACGGCTTATATCTCCACGGCGGAGTAACACCTTTCTGCGCCACGTTCTTCGTGTTCACCGATTATATGAAAAACGCAATGCGTATGGCGGCTCTTATGAAATTGCCCGTTACCTACATTTTAACTCACGATTCTATCGGCGTAGGTGAAGACGGACCCACTCACGAACCCGTTGAGCAACTTGCCGCACTGCGCACAATCCCCAATATGACCGTTTTCCGTCCTGCCGATGCAAAGGAAACGGCTGCCGCATACTGCACAGCAATGAGCAACGACGGTCCTACGGCTATCGTACTTACCCGTCAAAATCTTCCCCAATATGCAGGAAGCGGAAAGAACGCACTTAAAGGCGGATATATTATTTCCGACAGTGAAAAACAGACTCCCGATGTTATTATTTTGGCAAGCGGAAGTGAAGTTGAACAGGCTGTTAAGGCACAGGAACTCCTCAAAGGCGAAAATATCGATGCCCGTGTAGTTTCAATGCCCTCAATGGAAATTTTCGACAAACAGAGCGACGAATACAAAGAGAGCGTATTGCCCTCCGCTGTCCGTGCCCGTGTTGCCGTTGAAGCCGCATCTTCAACTTGCTGGTACAAATACGTAGGTCTTGACGGTGCTTGCGTATGCCTTGACCACTTCGGAGCATCCGCTCCCGCATCGGTACTGTTTAAAGAATTCGGATTTACCGCCGAAAACGTTGCAACCGTTGCAAAATCGGTTATAAAATAACTTTCAAACAGTAAATAAAGGGACTTGCCCATTTTGGTGCAAGTCCCTTTTATCAACAAAATTCACTATGCATAAGCACAACGGATATTTCGGTCAGTTACCCTTTTACAGCGTATTTTCACTGCCCGTCATATTCGGCAAAAGATATACGGCATTTGTCCGAAAGCCGATTTGCCGAAGTTACATAGTTTCCGCACTATTTGCCGAAATGTTTACTTACATTGCAAAAAGACCGCAAACAGATCTTTTAAGATAAGTTTGAGGTCTTTTATTTTCCTCTGTTTGCGCCCCACACGCTTAAAATTATAATTCCGCACAAAACCGCCTGCACCGGTGAAAGAGGTTCTTTTAAAATCACCACGCCGGCAAGCACCGATACCACGGTTATTATATTTGAAAAAGACGACGCACGCACCGCATCTATTTTCGATGTGGCATAATTGTACATTAAAAACGCACATGTGCTTGATGCAACCGAAAGATACGCTATTGCACCCCAAAATTCAATATTTGAGCAGGCTTTTACAAGTTCGGGAACAAATTCTCCTCGCAAAGATGCAAGCGCTATAATATTAAAACCCACCGCGCCTACCGCAAACATCATATAAGTTCGTTCAGTTGCGGTAAACTTTTGCGCTTCGCCTCGGCTTAAAATGTTAAAGAATGCCGAACAGCACACCGCACAAAAAAGCATAATTACAGGCAAAACGCCGTTATCGCCGCTGTTTCCGCCCAAAACGCTTACCGCAGCCACCGCCGTAACGGAAATGCAGGAACAAACCGCTTGCACCACATTGGGTTTTTCCTTTAAAACAACCGCCGAAAGTACTGTAACACCTATGGGCACAAGTGAAGTTATCACTCCCGAAAGCGCACTTGAAGTTCCGTTTAAGCCGTAAAGTTCAAAAAAGAAATACAAAAGCGGTTGCATCAGCGACATCAGCAGTATCTTGCGTATATCTTTGCCCCTGAAACTTACCTTGACCGCTTTCACGCCTATAAGCAAACTGAAAACGGCGAACGCCACCGTAAACCTTATAGCAAGTACTATCAGCGGATGGGCATACCTCAGTGCCGTTTTCGAAAACAGAAAACTGAAACCGAAAATAATATTCGGTACAAGGGCACATATTATTCCTATTATATTATTCTTTTTACCAGTCATTGTTATTATTTGAGCAGGCTACCGCATCTATTGAAAGTACAAGCAGTATAACCGGCAAAGTATCACTTTCCTCGGCTATATCCACCGTATAAGTATCCGGAAACTTAAATCTCTGTTTTTCTATATATGCCTTTGCATTGCCGTATCTGTCGGTTATCCTGTAATTCCAATGCAGAAGATCAAATTCGCCCTCCGCTTTCCAATCCATAAAATCAAAAGTATAAGACGGTTTGAAAAAAGTAAGTTCCTTTTGGATATAGCCCATATATTCGTCTTTAATATATATTTCGAATTTAGGACGGAATTTCAGAAACTTCTGACGTACGGTGGCAACACATTCACTTCGGTTATCATAAACTTCAAAATAATGTCCGAAAGAAGGTCTGCCCGATACGGAAAATATCTTATTGCCGTATTCGTCATTAATATCGTAACTGTCAAAAAACGAAAATATTCTCTGTTTCAGTTCAATTTTCATTGTGCACCCGTTCGTCTATCTCTTTCGCCAACGCTTCAAATTCGCCCGAAGAACGGCTTGAATGCTTGTAGTTGCCCACAGGCTTACCTGCATCCTGCGCCCACTCGATATTGGAATCCACACGCACGTAGGAAGAAAATACGTAACAATCCTTTATTTCTCCCAGTGCACCGAGCGTCTGCTTAAAATAGTTTTTCCTTTCGTTTACCTTTGTTATCGCAATTCCCAAAACCGAAAGTTCCGGCGCAATCTCTTTTACGGTAGAATAAAATTCAAACATATTGGCAAGACCGAACAGTCCCCAAGGACTTGCTTCCACGGGGATTATAAGGTAATCCGATGCGCAGAGCAGGTTCATCACCCAACCGCCGAGTGTGGGCGGTGCATCGATTAGAATATAATCGTACTCTCCGCTCTCCTTAATTTCTTTTAAGCACTTGCGCATAATAAACTCTCTTTGCCATTTGGTAAAGAGTTCGTACTCAATACCGCTCATCAGTGTTGACGACGGTATAAGATCAAGATTTTTATATGGCGTATGAACTACGTAATCTTTCAGCGAACGCTGTTCTTTTATGGCGTAGTACAGGTTTTTATCGCTTTTTGCGGTTTCCAATACGGTCTCTTCGTCAAAAAACGAAAGAGAAAGATTAAGTTGCATATCGCCGTCGATAAGCAAAACTTTTTTCCCCATTTCGGAAAGGGCATATCCCACGTTTGCGCAGGTCGTGGATTTTCCCGAACCGCCTTTATTGTTGGCAAAACAAATTACGTTTTTCATTTTTTATACCTCACAGATTTCTCTATAGAAATTCTATAAAAAAAACGCACATATGTCAAGGAAATACTTGTATTTTTTCAAAATCACCTTGCAAAAAAACGTTTTTTTGTATATACTTATATAATAAACATACGGAGATTGCAATTATGAATAACGAAAACGAATTCTTTTACGTTGACAACGGCAACGGCAAAAAAATCAAATGCAAAGGTCTTTTTACTTTTCACAGTGACAGTTACGAAAAAGATTATATTCTTTATACTGATAATATTAAAGGAAAATCGGGCAACGTAAATGTTTACGCATCGGAATACAGTATGAATAACGGCGAGATCACGCTTACCGAAATAACCGATGACGAAGAGTTTGCTATGCTTATAAAAGTATTTCAAGAGGCAAACAAGGGATGAGGCAGTATCAAAAGGAACAGGATGAAATAATTTCATCCCTCAAAACCGTTCCCACCCTTTTACTGCACAGTTGTTGCGGTCCTTGCAGCAGTTACTGTCTTGAAGTTTTAAGCAAGTACTTTTTTGTAACGGTGCTTTGGTTTAACCCCAATATCCACCCAAAAGAAGAGTATCTGTTAAGGCTTGAAAACCAAAGAAAAATAATAAACACTCTGCCTGTAACACACCCTGTTAAACTTGAAGTACTGCCCTACGGTGCCGACAGGTACTTTGAATTTGTAAAAGGTTTTGAAAACGAACCCGAGGGCGGAGAACGGTGCGAACTTTGCTTTCTGCAACGTCTTGAAAAGTGTGCCGAATACGCAAAAGAGAACGGTTTTGACTACTTTACCACGACACTTACCGTTTCGCCTCACAAAAACGCACCTCTGATAAACAGTATAGGTGAAGAATTACAGGAAAAATACGGTGTAAAATTTTTACCCTCGGATTTTAAAAAGAAAAACGGGTACAAGCGTTCAACAGAACTTTCAAAGAAATACGATCTGTACCGTCAAGATTACTGCGGATGTATTTTTTCCAAAAACGGACAAAAATAAAAATATAACGGAGTTGATATTCAATGAGCGAATTTTTTGCCAATATCCGTGAAGCGATATCGGGAAGTATATTTTCAAGCATAAGTTTTACCGACATTCTCGACGTGGTTCTTATGACTTTTATCATTTACCAAATTCTCAAATTTTTCAGAAACACAAAGGCAATACAGGTACTTAAAGGCGTTGCCATACTTATCATCGCCCTTGCGGTTGCCTCTTGGATAGGATTGCCCACGGTAACGTGGATACTGAGTTCGGTATTTACTTCGGGAATAGTGGTGATCGTAGTCATCTTTCAGCCTGAACTGCGCCGTACGCTTGAAAATCTGGGCAGAGGTCACTTTGCGGACACCGACGGCGACCTTAACAAGGAAGATATTATCGGCGAGTTTGTAAGCGCAGCAGAGCATCTCTCACGCAGACGTGTAGGTGCGCTTATGGTATTTGCCCAAAAGTCAGACCTTAAAGACATTATCGCAACAGGTACTCCTCTTGATGCGAAAGTTTCCTGCGGTCTTATTGAAAATATTTTCGAGCCCAACACTCCCCTTCACGACGGCGCAACGGTTATTTGCGGAAGCAAAATTACCGCCGCAGGCTGTTTTCTTCCTCTTTCGGAAAACAGCAGTATAGAAAAAACTCTCGGCACACGCCACCGTGCCGCCTTGGGTATGAGCGAACGCTCCGATGCGGTAGTGGTGATCGTAAGCGAAGAAACAGGCGTTATTTCCGTTGCCCATAACGGTAATCTCAGGAGATATCTTGATTTAAAATCACTTAAAGAGTTGTTGGAAGAAGTTTTTTCCACCGAAAACCAACCTCAAAAATTCTCTTTTAACAGAATGATAACCAAATTATTCAGTAAGGAGCAGGACAATGAAAACAAAAAATAAAAAGCGCCGTGAGCCTAAATCATACCTGACAAACAACCTTACTTTAAAGCTTTTATCCCTGTTTTTTGCAGTAATACTGTGGAGTTTTACAATTTCCCGTACCGACCCTCAACGCACGAAGCGGATAACCGAAGTTCCCGTAACGGTAATCGGGCTTTCTTCCTTGGAGGAAAAAGGTCTGACTCTCCGAGACGGTTCAGATGACTTGGGTAACGTTACCGTAAAGGTGAGCGTCGCCCATTCTGATTTTAAACGCATAGACAAAAACTACATTTCAGCCACGGTGGATCTTTCAAAGATAACTTCCGCAGGCACGGTTGCCCTTACGGTTATGCCCTCGGTAAACATCAGCGGTGACGTGGGTACACCCACGGTAGATCCGTCAAACATAACAGTCACTGTGGATGAATTTGTTACAAAAGAAGTTCCCGTTGTACTTAACACTTCAAACTCTCTTAAAGAGGGACTGATATCCTTTTCGCCATCCTATCCCCAAACAGTAGAGATAAAAGGTTCTTCCTACTATGCGGAAAAGATATCGAAAGCGGTACTAAACGTGGATCTTGCTACGCTTAATGACGGCGATAGCGTAACTTCCCTTTGCACCTTTACCGACGATAAGAACAATGCGGTCAAATTCCCTCAAAGAACCCTTACTGCGGATATGGACGTGCGCACAGTTAAAGAAGTTAAAATTGCCGCCGAAAATGCAGTAATCAACAGCGACAAACTTGTCGTCGGTTACCGTTTGGCTTCAATTACCGCAGGAAAGATCAAGATATGCGCACATAAGGATATTCTTGACACAATAGAGGAAATTGTGCCGGACAACATTGACCTTACGGGTCTTGATTCTTCAACCGACTCCATTCCGTTATCCTTTACTCTGCCCGAGGGCATAGATATTGTGCCTAACCAAGAAACGCCGAAAGCGCAAGTGAAAATCACCGAATCTTCCACCGACTTGACGGTAAAGAGAAACATAACGGTCTCGGGTCTCGAAGGTTCTTCCGCCTCGGTGACTTCCGGCAAGACCACACGGAGAATAACCGCCGACGGCACTGTTTCAATTGAAGCAACCGTAGTACTTTCCGGTCCCGCACCGCTCCTCAATTCCATAACCGATTCCGACGTTATGGTAAAACTTTACCTCACCGGCAAGAGTGCAGGCACTTACGAACTTGAACCCGTGGTTATTTTAAGTTCTTCGATTGCATCGAAAGTAACCGCAAAACTGACCTCTCCCGTTCAGGTTTCGGTAACTGTCAGATAATAACTTTTTCAGGGTGCTTCGGCACCCTGAAATTTTGCAAAAAAAAGAAAGGAATTACATATGACTGAATTTATCCGATTATTTATAAAAGATACCGATTCTGCCGAATCAAGGCAAAAAGCAGGCGTTTTAAGCGGTATTACGGGGCTTATATGCAACGCACTGTTGTTTGTGCTTAAACTTACGGTAGGTACGGTTATAGGCAGTGTGGCGGTTATTTCCGATGCATTCAACAACCTTTCGGATATGGGTTCAACGCTCGTTACCCTATTCGGAATAAAATTCAGCGGAAAGCGTGCCGACAGGGATCACCCTTTCGGTCACGGAAGATTTGAATATATCTCCGCACTGATAGTTTCGTTTATTATTCTGTCGGTAGGTCTTGAACTTTTAAAAACTTCTTTTTCCGAAGTAATCTCGCCCTCATCAACGGGAAACGCAAGCTTTTTGCTTATTGGCTTGCTTGCCCTTTCGCTCCCCGTAAAACTTTTTATGATGGCTCTTAATTTCAAACTCGGAAAACTCACTTCTTCCGCACCGCTTACCGCCGCCGCCGTCGACAGCCGTAACGACTGCATTTCAACAGGCGCGGTAATACTTTCCGCCCTTGTGGATTCACTCAATGTTCTTCCCTTTAAAATTGACGGATTTATGGGTATTGCCGTGTCGCTCCTTATTATGTGGTCGGGATTTTCGGTTGCAAGAGATACGGTAAACTTACTTTTAGGCAGTGCACCCGACAGGGAAACGGTTGATAAAATACGTAAATTACTCCTCGAAGCACCTGAAATTACCGGTTTTCACGATTTAATTATCCACGATTACGGTCCCGGACGGATCTTTGCTTCCGTACACGCCGAAATCAGCGAAAACTCCGATATAGTAGCCGTGCACGAAGTCATTGACGAAAGGGAAAAAATAATTTATCGTGAAACGGGCTGTGAAATAACCGTACATATGGATCCTGTTTCCGACAGCACTCCCGAAACGGTTACAATAAAACAGTGCATTTCTTCATTTATTTCAGATCTGCCTTTTTCCGCCGATTTTCACGATTTACGCATAACTCGGGGAAAAGATAATGTAAACGTAATTTTCGACATTGTTTTTCCGCCTGAAATATCAAAATCCGTATCCGAAAAAACAGTAACGGATTTAAGCAATGCCGTCTGCGCACTTGATAAAAGATACTGCACCGTCATACAGGTTGATACTGCTTATATTTAAAAAACAAAGGCATTGTTCACGTGAAGCAATGCCTTTGTTTACTTAACTTCAAACCCGACAGAGTCAAAAGGCGCAATATCCGTTAGATATACTCTGTCTTTTTTCAAGTTTTCCGTTGCGATTTGTATGTTTATACTGCTATATTCCCTATCAAAAAAACTCGAATTCCTTAGCGGATAATGTGAACCGGTTATCTTTCTGCGTTTTGTCTTAATTCCATTATTTATATTTTCCCAAAAAAGC
>CAZBLS010000011.1:0-29730 GCA_964492705.1 uncultured Oscillospiraceae bacterium
CGCCTTTAATTTTACGGTATAATAACCTCAAACAGTCGGCGGTGGAACGCCGACAAAAAATGCTGCCGCATTTGCGCATATGAAACGGAGACACTGTAAATTTTTATATCTGCATATTCCGTTGTTTTCCGTACGGGAACTTGTGAACAGTCATCCGCAAGCAAGAGAAATTCTTGAAGAAGTGTATTTAAAAGCAAATACTTGCTTCTTTTTAATAAAACCGAATAATCTTTTGACTGGTTTTTATGCAAAAATGCAAAGTGACTACCTTATATTATATACAGTATACGGCAGAGCACATCCGATATATTGAAACTCCCTTTGAAAGGAACTTTTATGAAACATAAAGTTTACAAAAAACTGAAAGTGCTGTCAACCGTGCTAATAACGGTTTTGACGTTGACTGCCTTTTGCCTTTCGGCATATATAGGAATCGTTTGGTTTGAAATTCCGGGCGTGACCACGTGGAGGAATATATGGATAGAAACGGCGATGACCACATTTAATCATCAGTGGCTTGCCACGTCGGTTTTTCCCCAGTGGCTGATAGATGACGTAATGACACAGGCTGACGTGCCTAACGATGTGGAAGTAATAATTCCCGTTGAAGATCCGATAGTGAATGAAGAACCGTCACCTACGCCGAGCGATCCGCTTAATCAAAAAAATCTTGTAACGGGCGGAAAAGACGGGCACGGCAATGAAATTCTCGATAACAATATCGAAGAGGGGATGTTGCTTATAAAGATTACGGGCAAAACTTCCATAGGCAACTATACTGCACGGCTGTTACTTATTGACGATCCCTCCCGAGTATTTGTGGGCACAACCAACAAACGGGGCAAATACGGTCAAGTAATATGCGATATGATGGAAAATTACAATGCGGTGGCAGGCGTTAATGCCAGCGGATTTGAAGATCCCGACGGTCACGGCAAAGGCGGAATTATCAACGGACTTTGCTATTCCGAGGGCGAAGCGTGGGGAAAACTCAATCCCAACTACGCATCCATAATGATTACCGAAGATAACAAACTTGTAGTGGGCAACACAAATACGTGGGACGGACTTTCCGTAAGGGACGGCGCACAGTTCACGCCCACGGTAATAAGCAATGGGCAGATAGTGGTGGGAAATTCATATTCACATCAGCCCCGAACGATAGTTGCACAGCGTGAAGACGGCGTGTTTATGTTCCTTGTTGTAGACGGACGCAGTTTGACTTCGGTAGGTGCAACGTACAAACAGTGCGCACAGATCTTGCTTGAATACGGAGCGGTGAACGCAGGTGCCTGCGACGGCGGTTCTTCAAGCGTGCTTGCCTATGAGGGAAAAGTAATAAACGTACCGTCAACGCCTATGAAAGACACGGGCAGATATTTGCCCAATGCGTTTTTGGTGCGCAGTAAAAAAGGGTAAAAAAGATGTTAGCAAAAGTCAGCAGTTGCGGAATTTACGGCATAAACGGATTTTCGGTGGAAGTTGAATGTGACGTTTCGGCAGGCATTCCCTCATTTGAGATAGTCGGTTTGCCCGACGTGGCGGTAAGGGAATCCAAGGAGCGAGTGCGTTCGGCGATAAAAAACAGCGGATTGGATTTTCCCCTTTCTCGCATAACGGTGAACCTTGCCCCTGCCGATACAAAAAAAGAGGGCCCCGTGTACGACCTGCCCATTGCGGTGGGCTTGCTTGCCGCTACGGGACAGATACGGTTAAATTCAATAGGCAACGGCGTATTTTTAGGCGAACTTTCGTTAAGCGGAGAAATAAAGCCCGTAAAAGGCGTAACACCTATGCTTATTTCTTCACGCAGTGAGGGCAAAAAGGAGTTTTATATTCCCAAGGAAAACGGTTCGGAAGCAGGCTTTTTGGAGGGAATTTCCGTTTTTTGTCCCGAAAATTTACAGCAACTTGTGCGTTGGCTTCGAGGTGAAGAGGAAAAGACGGAAGTTGAACGGTACTCTTGGGCGCAGGCGGAAAGCCAAAGCGAATACGATAACGATTTTAAGTACATAAAAGGACAGGAAACGGCAAAACTTGCGGCTGAAATTTCGGCGGCAGGAGGTCATAACCTGCTTTTAATAGGTCCTCCCGGTTCGGGAAAGACGATGATAGCACGGGCAATTCCCTCAATATTGCCTAAACTTACCTTTGAGGAAGCCTTGGAAGTTACCAAAATACATTCTGTTTCGGGTACGCTGACAGACGGTATAGTTACACAGCGCCCGTTCAGAGCACCGCACCATACCACAAGCATTCCGGCACTTGCAGGCGGAGGAAGCAAAGCACATCCGGGAGAAGTTTCCCTTGCCCACAACGGTGTGCTGTTTTTGGACGAGTTGCCCGAATACAGTCGCAGTGCAATCGAATCGTTGCGCCAGCCTTTGGAAGACGGAACAATAACGGTTTCAAGGGTGCAAAATACTGTTTCATACCCTGCTTCGTTTATGCTTGTGGCAAGTATGAACCCCTGTCCTTGCGGAAATTACGGTTCTCGGGTTAAGCAGTGCACCTGTACGCAAACCGCAATTCAAAAGTATCTTTCCAAAATTTCGGGACCGATGCTTGACCGAATCGATTTGCAGGTGGAAGTTGATTCCGTGTCATACGGCGATCTGACTGACGGCGGACTTTCGGAAGAAAGTTCGGCGGTGCGTGAACGGGTTCAGTTTGCGAGGACTGTGCAGGAAAACAGGTTTTCGGGTAGCGGAATTCACTGCAATGCCCAAATGACGGGAGAAATGATAAAAAAATACTGCGTTTTGGATGGAGAATGTGAAAAAATTATACGCCGTGCATTTGAAAGCCTTAATATGAGTGCAAGAGGCTACAACCGCATACTTAAAGTTGCACGTACTGTTGCCGATTTGAAAAACAGCCCCGATATAAAAAAAGAACATCTGCTTGTTGCGATAAGTTTCAGAGACTTGGATAGAAAATATTGGAGCAGATAAAACAAAAATATTATAAAAGCCTACACCGCCGTTCAAAAAAGGCGGTGTAGGCATACAATTTGAGATAGAACTTATTGACAGGTTCAACGAAAACGAGGTTAAACTGACCTTGTATTTGCTTGCATATATTTAACCGTTTTCGGTAAAGGTATATTTTTTTGTAATTGCCGAATAATACGTGGATAAAGTTTTGCCGAAAGATACAGATTGCCTATTTTGGGGTAAAATAAGATCCGAGATTTACATTAAACAGGTAAATCTCGGATTTTTCTATATATCCAAGTATGCGCAGAGAAGTTTAAGTGTATTTAAAACACCGTCAATATGACTGCGTTCGTAGCCGTGGCTTGCGTAGACTCCTGCACCTATAAGACCGTGGCGTAAATCAAAACCTGCACGGAGCGTGGCTTCCACGTCGGAACCGTAGTGCGGATATACGTCAACCGCATAGTCTGCACCCGATTTTTTTGCGGATTCGATAAGTTTTCCCACAATTTCATAACTGTAAGGTCCGCCGGAATCCTTTGCACAAATTGAAACTTGCTTTTCGGTGCAGGCAAGACCGTCACCCACACAACCCATATCCACGGATATTGCTTCGGTTACGCCTTTGGGAACAGATGCGGATCCGCCGTGACCTACCTCTTCGTACACGGTTATGTGCACGTAAGTGCGACGGGGCAAAGTGATTTTTTTATCCCTTATATACTCCGCCAAACCGAGCAAAATGCCTACGGAAAGTTTATCGTCCAAAAAACGGCTTTTAAGATATCCGCTTGAAGTCCTTTTTGTGCGAGGGTCAAAACAAACGATATCTCCCGTTTCAATGCCGAGGTTGCGTGTGTCTTTTGCGGAAGTAACGTCTTCGTCAAGGACAACTTCCACATTATCCCAAGTGCGGACGGTGGCATAATCGCCGTTTACGTGCAGTGAAGCATTGCAAAATTGCAACGTGCCCTCAACGGTTTTGCCGTTACGGGTGTACACTTTTAAATTTTCGGTTTCGCCGTTGTTGGGATTCATTCCGCCCAAGGGGCTGAGTTTAAGCCTGCCGTTACTTTTAATTTCGGCAACCATTGCGCCCAAAGTGTCACAGTGGGCTTCAAGCAACAATCCGTTTTCACTGTCCGTTCCGCCTAAATCCACCAAAACACCGCCTTTTACGGTGATTTTTGAATTAAATCCCAAAAGTTCAAACTTGTTTTTCACCCACTGCGATGCGGACGAACAAAAACCCGAGGGGGAATCTACCCCGAGAATACCGCAGGTATAATCCCAAGCGATATCTGCATATTTTTTCATATTTTCCTCCGAATATCAGGTAATACCGAACATTCCGTCCGTGTCTTCGGCAATAACCGAAACGGTTTCGCCACTGAAAAAAAGAACGTCGTATTTCCCGTTTTCTTTCATTTTACAAAAATAAATTTGGCTGAAATCGCCGTTTGCTTCGGGCATAAACATATATGAAGCGCATACGTTTTCCCCTAATACGGTATCTTCCGAACCGCTTTTAATGCGGAGTGTACCGTAGGAAGTTATTCCGTCGTCGCTTACGGTAATATCGGAAAAATACATCACGCCCGAACTGTCCGAATTCATTACGGCATTGGCACTGTAATCGCCGGAAGACCCGTTATATATACTTGAACAGTTGTCGCAAACAAGTACGGAATTTTCTTTTTTGGCAAGATAAAGTTCTCCGCCTGCGTTGGAGGGGTCTTTAATAAAGGTGGCTGTGCCGTTCTTTTCGTAATACACAAGGGAATCTAAAAATCCCGACGCAATGCGTGCGGTTTCAATACCGTTACCTTTAAATTTTATATAGTACAAAACCGTATCTATGCGAGTTTTCCCCGGTGCGAGAATATAACCGTCCTTGTTTTCCGTATCGATTGCCACGTTGTATATGGCATCTTCGTCCGTGTTTTTTATTAAACGGTAACTTTTGCCTTGCCTGTTGCAGTAATATATGGAATAAAGTCCGTTATCTCTGTCGGTAAGACAGGCATAAACTGCGCCTTTTGAACTGTCGGTCAGTGCGTCAACGGTGAAAAAACTTACGTTTTCGGCAAGTTTTGTTTCTTTTAAAGTACGCAAGTCAAAGGCTTTCAGCGTTCCGCTCATAATATCCGTATCGTAGTCGCAAAGAAGATACAGCGTGCTTTTGTCTTCGGAAACTTCGGGAAAATAAACGTTGCTTACCGTAAGTTTCTTTTTGAGATCTTTATAGTATATTTCGTAGGAATACAAACTTTCATCGGTGGAAGAACCGCAAATTACGGTATCGCCGTTGTCTGAAATCCACATTATTGGCATTGAACTTTCAACTGCGATTTCACGGGTATCTTTGCCGTAACGTATGAGCATTGAGCCTGTTTTCGGATAGATGTTCGGCTTTTGAGCAAAAAGATAATTTCCTCCTTGGCTGAAACGCACCGAAGAAAGGGTTATACCCGTATCAAGCATTTCTGTCACGCCGTCACGGTACAAATACAGGTTGCCCACCGTGCTGTCGAGAGAGTCTTCCGTCATAAATGCTATTGAAGACATACCGGTAAAGGTGCGCCAGCCTGCCACGTTTGAAGCGATAAGCGTATCGGTGCCGTTTTCGTTTATGAAAAGTTGCTTTTCAACGGTAAGATAAACTGTTTTGCCCGAATTTTTGTCAATGCCGTAATCTACCGAGAACGCAGGGGAAGTATCGTTTGAAGAATAGACGTTTTGCGCAATTACCGTCACGCCGTTTTTGCTTGCGGAATACATATTGCCGTCTTTATAGTACCCGATACCATTAAGTACGTCGGGGAGCGCATTGCGTATTTCGTGCTCACCCGAACTTGCAGGTGTAAAGGAAAGGCAGAATATCAAAACCGCTGCAAGCAGAGCGGTAAGCGCACCTAAAATAAATGCTGTTATTTTATTCTTTTTCTTCCTCACCCAAAGAACCTCCGTTTTCGGAACCGTCAAACATACCCATTTCACGGCAAAGTTCGCCTAAATCGGCATTTGCGCCGTCGGCAATTTCCCGTTCAAGCGTTCTGTCGGCAATTCCGTCGGGTAAAACGGCTTTTTCCAAGGAATCGAGTTTGTTGTCCGCCCAAGAGCAAAGGGAAGCGAACTGACCGTCGATTGCGTCAAGCATTTCTTTGGCATCGGAACGCATTTTAGCAAGATTGACCGCCGCAGATTGCATACCCGAAACCCATTCTTCGTGCAATTTTCTGCACGCTTCGTCACTTTCGTTGGCACGCTTGCGGTAATCGTCTTCGATCTCTTTTGCGTGCTGTGTGGCATCAAGCATTACTTTGGCAATAACACCCTCTTTTTCCTTGTATTTTTTTACAAGAGAATCAAGGTCGGCAACGGTCTTTTCCAAAACATCGATTTTTTCACGGAGTTGGGAAATTTCCTTTTTGTGTGCGGAATTGAGAGATATTAAATATGCATCCACGTCTTTTGCTTTGTATTTGCCTAAAAAGGGTTTAAGTTTAAACTCCATTACTGTTTTCCTTTCTTTTCAAGCAGATCTTTCTTTAAATTATAAAGTTTATCCGAAAGGTCTACCTTATATACGTGGGGGCGGGAAAGGCGTTTGTATTCGTCCCAGAACGTATCCATTTGTTCAAAATAGTATTTTTGAATATCTTTGAGCTCGGGCGAATCGTAAACTTTTTTTCCGTCAACGAATACGGGTATGAGTAAGGGCTTGGCAGTAAAGTTTTCAACCGTCATACGCTTCCACGTTTCCACGGGATCGAAGATCGTGAGAGGTTTGCTTTCGTCGATAACTTCCTCATCAAGGGTAATAAGGTCGGCGATGGCTTTGCCCGTATCGTTGGAATACAGGCGGTATATCTGTTTATAACCGGGGTTGGTTATTTTAAATGCGTTTTCGCTTATTTTTATTTTGGGAACGGTCTTGCCGTCGATGATTTCGGCTGCAAGTTTATATACACCGCCGAGAGCGGGCATATCGTCGCTGGTGATAAGTTTTGTGCCCACGCCGTATACGTCAAGGCAGGCACCCTGCATTTTAAGGTCCCAAATAACTTTTTCGTCCAAATCGCCGGAAGCGAATATTTTTGCGTTTTCAAAACCGGCATCGTCCAGCATTTTACGGGCACGCTTGCTTAAATAGGCAAGGTCGCCCGAATCAAGCCTTATTCCCGTAGGCTCGTGACCTTTTGCACGGAGTTCTTTAAAAACTGTTATTGCGTTGGGAACACCGCTTTTCAGCGTATCGTAAGTATCCACAAGCAACAGACATCCGTCGGGATACATATCCGCATAAGCACGGAAAGCATCAAGTTCGGTGGGGAATGACATAACCCAAGAATGGGCGTGAGTTCCGCCTACGGGCACGTCGAAAAGTTGACCGGTGAGTACGTTGCTCGTACCCGTGCATCCGCCGATGATTGCGGCACGGGCACCGTAGATACCTGCATCGGGTCCCTGTGCTCTGCGCAAACCGAATTCCAATACCGTTCCGCCTGCGGCGGCGGTAACCACTTTACTTGCTTTTGTGGCAATAAGTGTTTGGTGGTTGATAATATTAAGCAGTGCCGTTTCAATAAGTTGCGCTTCCATAATGGGCGCCTTTACACGGATAAGAGGTTCTCTCGGGAATACCGGCGTCCCCTCCTTAACGGCATAAACTTCGCCCGAAAACTTAAAGTCACGGAGATACGATATAAAATCTTCGTCAAAAATATTTAATGAACGGAGATATTCGATATCGTTTGCATCGAAATGCAGATTGTCAATATATTCTATTGCCTGTTCAAGACCTGCCATAATAGCATACACGCTGTTGTTTTGCAGGGGACGGAAAAATAGGTCGAAAACGGCAATATTGTCTTTCATTCCGTTTTTAAGGTACCCGTTCATCATGGTAAGCTGATACAGGTCGGTCATCATAGTAAGATTTCTCATTGATGTTCCTCCTCGGAAAGGGCTTCGTTATTCTCGATAGCTTCACTGTTCCCGTTGCTTACGGTTGTTTCGGCGTTTTCGCTGTTTTCACCGTTCTCCGCAGTATCGGCAGGTTTTGCTTCCTGCCAAAAGACGGGTGTAGTGTAATTTTTCACCTTTGCGATAATAAGCAAGGCTACCGAAACGGCACAAAGTATAAGGGAAAGCATAGCGGAAACCGGCACGTTGCCCACGGTAAGTTGGTCGGTGCGGAGCCATTCCACAATTCCCCGTTCAAAGCCGTAAAGGGCAAAATACGTAAGCACTGCCTGTCCGCTGTATTTTTGCTTTTTAAAAGTCAAAACAAGAAAAATGCAAATAAGCAAGCACCAAACGGATTCGTAAAAAAACGTTGCCTGATACCAACCGGCAGGTTCTCCGCCTTTGGGCGAATCGAGCATTACCGCATAGGGAAAAAATTGAAGTTTGGGGTCTGTTACAAGTGCACCATGGGCTTCTTGGTTAAAAAAGTTGCCCCATCTGCCTATTGCCTGCCCGAGGGCAAGGGGAGCGGCGGCAAGGTCGATTATTTTTAAGGGATTTATTTTCTTTATCAGAGAATATACCGAAAGACCCAATATGGCGGCAATAACACCGCCGTAGATGGCAAGACCTCCGCTGCGGATATCGGCAATATTTTTAAGTGTTGATAAAAAGTCGCCTTTAACGCAGTACAAATTCCATTCAAAGGCAACGTAGTAAAGCCTTGCACCCACAACTGCGCAAAGCATTGCTATTATAAGCGCATCGCCCGGCAAGTCCTTGGGATAATTGCGTTTTTTTGCAAAGTAAGAATACAGCAAAAAGGCAAGTAAAAAACCTACGGCAATAAGTATACCGTACCAATAAATGTCAAACCCGTCGATGCCCAAAAAGTTTTCAACGGCGACGCTTCTGTTAAGTGATGTCATCTTCTACCTCCGATATTTTTATTCCGCTGTTCACGGTGGTGCATATGCGGTGCCAACAGCACCAAAAAGATTTTTCCGCTTTTCTTGCGGATTTTATACTGTCAAACACGCCGTAAACAACACTTCCGCTACCCGTCATAAGTGTATATAAAGGGTGCATTGATTTCATTTTATAAAGTAATTTTTCTACTTTCGGAACAATGGAAACGGTACTTTCGGTCAGTGCGTTACCTCCCGAGAGGGTAAGAGATTCGTAGTTTTTTGTGTAAAGTGAAGACAGAAATTTTTCCGTATCGGGATGGACTGACGAGCCTAAACCGTCATAGGTTTTATAAACCTTTTGCGTGGAAGCAGGTGCATATTTCGGCATTGCAAGCAGTAGGCAAAGGTTGTCCGTGGGCGGAAGTTCTTCGATTATCTCGCCTGTGCCTTTTACACGGCATAAACCGCTTTTCAGCATAAAGGGTACGTCGGAACCTATCTTCAGTGCAAGGGAAGCAAGTTTTTCATCCGACAGAGGATTGCCGTAGAGCGTATTCAATCCTTTTAATACTCCTGCTCCGTCGGCACTGCCTCCCGCAAGCCCTGCTCCCGAGGGAATGTTCTTTTTTATAAAAATATCGCACCCGCAAGGAAGTGCGGTTTCTTCAAAAAACAGCATAGCCGCCTTGTATGCGGTGTTGCGCCCGTCACAGGGAATATAAGGTACGGACAGGGAAAGATTGATCGTACCCGTTGAATTTTTACATATTGATATTTCGTCACAGAGGGAAATTCGGTGCATAAGCATATCAAGAATGTGATATCCCCGACTGTCCGTGCCCGTAACGTCAAGGGTAAGATTTATCTTTGCAGGCACCGTAATATTTATTTTTTCCATAATTTCTCAATTCGTAAAATAAATTTCGTGCAGGTGTTTACTCCACACCATTGTATATTATAATATATTTGTGCGAAAAAGGCAAATAATTCCCATAAAAAAGAGAATTATTTGCGCCTGTTTCAGCAAGAAAATACCTAAAAGTCGGCTCATCGTACGCGTTCGCCTGTTTTTGCGTTTACGTACACCACCCAATAGCCGTTTTCATGGGGGCGTGTGCAGTCACGGGGAATCCATTGACTGTAACCGTCCAAACTTTCGGGCGGAGTTTCGCTCCACGGCAATGAAAATCCGTAGCAAAGGTACATCGGTGAAGAGTATTCGTCGTATATTATGCCCAAAATATAGTTTTCCCGAGAAACCCATTTTGAACCGGGGATAAGAGTGCTTAAACAATCATCTTCGGGGGAAGAAGAGAAGATGCTTAAAAATTCTTCTTTGTTTACGTCCCAAAAACTGTTGGGTTCATCTTTTAGGTTGACGGGCATGGAAAAATCGTGGGCAGGCGGTACGGAAAGTTCAATCTCACTGCTGTTTGCACTGAGGGCACGTACGGCATTTTCGCAAACGTTGTGGGAAGATGAGGCGGAGTTCTTATTTGCCGTTGCGTTTGCATTGATGTCTTTTGGGGCAGAGTTTTCATCTGACGCTGCACTTGCATTGCCTTTTTGCGGAACAGAGTTTTCATCTGACGTTGCACTTGCATTGCCTTTTTGCGGAACAGAGTTCTCATCCGTTATTGCAACTGCATTGCCGTCTTTTAAAACGGAGTTCTCTTTTGCGTTTTCTCCTGCATTGTAATTTACGGCGGAGACCTCTTTTGCGGTGTGGGCAGGCTTGCCTGTTTCCGGTTCATTCTGCAAGGGAGTTGCTTTAATTGCAAGTTCCGCAACCGACTTCAAACCTGTTTTTGCGGAAAAGTCTCGGCAAATAAGATCTTCGTCACCGCAAAAGAGAATGTTGCAGGCGGAATTTTCATCGCACATAAAAATTCCGCAGTTGCTCGGAACGGATTGCACGGGTGAAGCACAGCGCAGTATGGAATTTTTCTCAAAGTGCATAATATTGCCGTCAATATAAAGCATTGCGGGTTTTTTGTCGGTATCCTTAAACGCAACGGTCATTTTTTTGTATCCGTCCTCAAATTTAAAAAAGCCTTCTCCGCCGTATCCGTTACGGCGGTTTAGTATTATAAGTTGATCTGTCATTGTTTTACACCTCGGTAAAGTATATTTTCTTGCTTCGGATTGTATTCCGCAAAAAACGTTTTGCAAATAAAGTCGCAATTTGTTGTACGAAAAAATCACATAAATTACCAAATATGTAAAAAAATAACTTGCCAACAAATGAGTAAAATGGTAAAATATGGTAAGAAAATAGATGATAACCTTGATTATCACCGAAAAAACAAAAAAAGAAACGTAAGGAGCAACGGATATGGATCAATTTGAGAAGAAAACGAGAATTTTAGTGGCTGATGACAGCAACGAGGTACGGGAGAGGTTGAGAAGAATACTTGAAACTATGCCGGAAGCGGAATGTGTGGGCACGGCGGCAAACGGAATGACGGCAATAGAGATGATAGGTACGCTTAAACCGGACATAGTATTGCTTGATATAATAATGCCTCAACTTGACGGCTTCGGCGTTATGGAATATCTGTCCGACAGAGGAATGATGCCCGAGACCATAGTAATTTCGGCACTTACGCAGGAGAATTTTATACACAGGGCGATAAATTTGGGTGCAAGATATTATATTGCAAAACCTTTCGAAGACGAAAACGTAAAAAGCCGTATAAGGGACGTTATTGCCCTTAAAAGCGGAAAGTTTGTTGTTCAGGCAAAAATTAAGCAGACATCCCTTGATGAGAAAATAAGCGGTGTATTTATATCAATCGGTATTCCGGCACATATAAAGGGATATCATTTTTTGCGTGAAGCGGTTAAAATGGTGGTGGAAAACCCCGATTCCATAAACCGTATTACCAAGGAACTTTATCCCGGAATAGCCAAAACATTCGCAACATCACCGAGCAAGGTGGAGCGAGCCATACGCCACGCCATAGAAGTTGCGTGGACAAGGGGTAGGATAGAGAATATTAATCAACTTTTCGGCTTTAAAGTCTACGGCAAAAACGATAAACCCACCAACGGCGAATTTATCGCTCTTATTGCGGATAAGCTAATAATCGAAAATCTTGCAGGATAAATAAATCTCCTCGGAATGCAAATGCGTTTCGGGGAGTTTTTCTAAAAAGATATTTGCGAAAATTGATGATTTATAATATAATATAGGTTGAAATATACAGATAATGGGCGAACTGTTCGCTCGGGGAGAATCAATTGCAGAAAATCAGACGTTTTAACGAGACAGAAAACAGTATATATACCGAAAAAGTCAAAAATCTTTTCGGTGAAAGAAAACATACGTATTTTATCGAAACTTACGGTTGTCAAATGAACGTAAGGGATTCGCAGACGCTGGCAGGTCTTTTTGAAAAAATGGGTTACGAAAAAACCGAAGACAGGTTCGGTGCTGATGCCGTTATATTCAATACCTGCTGTGTCAGAGAGGGCGCAGAGGACAGGTTGCTCGGCAATTTGGGCAAACTTAAACAGACCAAGTTACAGCGACCCGATATGCTTATAATGATCTGCGGATGTATGATGCAGGAGCCCGGTACGGTGGAAAAAATCAAAAAGAGATTTAGGTTTGTGGACGTGGTTTTCGGCACTCACAACACCCACACTATGCCCGAACTTGTTTACCGTGCTTTAACGGAAGATATAAAAGTGTTCGATATTTGGGAAAAAGAGGACGGAATTACCGAGGATATGCCCGTAGTGCGTGAAAGCGACCTTTCGGCGTGGGTGAATATTATGTACGGATGCAATAATTTCTGCACGTACTGCATTGTACCCTATGTAAGAGGCCGTGAACGTTCACGTAAAAGCGAGGATATAATAAGGGAGGTTACTTCCCTTGCGAAAAAGGGTATAAAAGAAATAACTCTTTTGGGGCAAAACGTAAATTCCTACGGCAAGGAAAACGGTGAAATAAGTTTTCCCGACCTTTTAAGGAAACTTAACGCAGTTGAGGGAATAGAGCGGATAAGATTTATGACGAGTCATCCGAAAGACCTTTCCGATGACCTTATCAGCGCAATGGCAGAATGCGATAAAGTATGCAAATATCTCCATTTGCCCGTGCAGTCCGGTTCAAACAGAATACTTAAAGAGATGAACCGCAGATATACGAGGGAAGACTATTTTGCCCTTGTGGAAAAATTGCGCAAGGCGATGCCCGAGATTGCACTTTCAACGGATATTATAGTGGGATTTCCCGGTGAAACGGATGAAGATTTTGAAGACACGGTGGATTTGTACAGTAAAGTGTGCTTTAATTCGTCGTTTACGTTTGTGTATTCGCCCCGAATCGGCACTCCCGCCGCCGAAATGGAAAACAAAGTACCTGCCGAAGTTTCACAAAAGCGTATGCGCAGGCTGATCGATACCGCCAACGAGTGTACGTACAGGGCAAACGGAATATATTTAAACAGGACTTTCCCCGTGCTTGTGGAAGGCGTTTCAAAGAGAGACGGAAGTGAACTTTCCGGCAAGACCGACAGCGGAAGAACGGTTTCCTTTAAGGGTGACGAATCTCTTATCGGAACTACCGTAAACGTGAAGATAACCGGTATAAAATTAAACACTCTCTGCGGAGAACGGGAGGAATAACAATGGCTCTTTCGCCAATGATGCAAAAATATGTGGAACTTAAAGAAAAATATAAGGATTGCCTTGTGTTTTACAGGCTCGGTGATTTTTACGAGATGTTCTTTGACGATGCCAAAACGGCGTCAAAGGAACTGCAACTTGCCCTTACCGGCAGAGATTGCGGTTTAAGTGAAAAAGCACCTATGTGCGGTGTGCCTCATCACAGCGTAAATACTTATATCAATAAACTGCTTGAAAAAAACTACAAAGTGGCGATATGCGAACAGTTAAGTGACCCGAAAGCATCAAAAGGACTTGTGGACCGTGACGTTATCAGAGTAATTACTCCCGGAACGGTAATTGAAGACGATTTGCTTGATGATAAGACAAATAATTTCCTCTGTGCGGTATATATTGAAAAAAACAAGTGCGGTATTGCGTGGGCGGATGTTTCCACGGGCGAATTTAACATTTGCGAATGCGATACGGATATAACTTTTTCTTGCGTTTCACAAAAACTTATCGAGATCGCACCTAACGAAATAATCTGTAACGGCGAATTTGTTCAGCGCAGCGAAGTAATACCCAAGCATATCCGTAAACAGATAAAGCCGTTTTCACAGGCGGAAGTTTTCGGTGAAGAAACGGTAAAGGAATTCGGCATACGGTTTAAAAATCTTGATAAAAACATTAAAAAACATACAAATGCGGTAAAAGCGGCGTCGGGGCTTTGGGAATATCTTAAATCCACACAAAAAAATGCCCTTGCCCATATGAATAACGTAACGTTTATCGCCGACGGCGACCACCTTATTTTGGATTCGGCGGCGGTAAAAAATTTGGAACTTTTTACGTCTCTCGGCGATCACGGCACACGGGGAACTTTGCTTTGGCTTCTTGACAGAACCGAAACGCCTATGGGCGGAAGAAAAATGCGTTCTTTTTTGGAACGGCCTCTGAGGAAAAAAGAAGATATCGAAAAACGCTTGGACGGCGTTGAGGAAATAAAGGACAACTATGCTCTCCGAGAAGATCTTAAAGAAGTGCTTTCGTGCATAAGCGATATGGAACGCATATGCACAAGGGTATCTTACGGTACCGTAAATGCAAGGGAAACGCTGTTTATGCGCAGGTCGCTTAAAAACTTGCCGAGATTGCGTGAACTTATTGCAGGTGCATCGACTTCGTTGCTTAAAGAAGTGTATGAAAGCCTTGACCCGTTAGAGGACATCTATACCCTTTTGGATGAGGCCATATCCGACGATCCGTCCGACTCGGTTAAGGATGGCGGAATAATCAAAAAAGGTTACAGCGAAGAACTTGATAAATACCGAGATGCCATCGAAAACGGGCAGAGTTGGATTTTAAGGCTTGAAAGTAAATACCGAGAAGATACGGGAATAAAAAATCTTAAAATCAAGTATAACAAAGTATTCGGTTACACGATAGAAGTTACCAACAGTTTCAAAGATAAAGTGCCCTTTGATTTCGTGCGCAGACAGACGTTGGCAGGTGCCGAGAGGTACACCACCGAGGAACTTAAATCTACCGAAGAACTTATTTCCGGCAGTGAAGAAAAGGCGATTCGCCTTGAATATACTATTTTTACTGAAATAAGGGAAAAACTTTTTCAGGCAATATTCCGCATAAGGCGTACGGCGGAAGCGGTATCGTTGCTTGATGCGCTTACCGCTCTTGCAGATCTTGCCGACGAAAACGGATACGTTCGCCCGAAAATAAATACCGAGGGTAAGTTGAGGATAACAGGAGGAAGGCATCCCGTTATCGAAGCAATGCAAAAAGATTTGCAGTTTGTGCCCAACGATACTTTTCTTGACGGGAACGAAAACCGTTTTATGGTTATTACGGGTCCCAATATGGCAGGTAAAAGTACGTATATGAGGCAAACTGCGCTGATAACGCTTCTTGCCCATATGGGCAGTTTCGTGCCCGCATCCGAGGCGGACATTTCCGTGTGCGACAGGATATTTACCCGTGTGGGCGCATCGGACGACCTTTCGGCAGGGCAGTCTACGTTTATGCTTGAAATGAACGAAGTGGCTAACATTATAAAAAATGCCACCGAGAACAGTTTGATTATTTTGGACGAAATAGGCAGAGGTACGAGTACGTTTGACGGACTTTCCATAGCGTGGGCGGTAACGGAATATATTGCCGATAAAAAGAATATCGGCGCAAAAACTCTGTTTGCCACACATTACCACGAACTCAGTGAGTTGGAGGGAACGCTCGAAGGTGTTAAAAACTATTGCATAACCGCAAAAGAGTACGGAGAGGACGTTATTTTCCTGCGCAAGATAGTCAGGGGAAGTGCGGACAAAAGTTTCGGTATAGCGGTGGCGCACTTGGCAGGCATTCCCAATCCCGTGCTTAAACGTGCCCGTGAAATTCTTTCCGATTTGGAAAAAGCGGATATCACAAGGCGTGAACCTACACTTTCGGCACAGACGGTTATGTTTGTTTCGGACAACACATTAAACATAATTGAAGAACTGAAAAATATAGATATCAACACTTTAACGCCGTTACAGGCAATGAATACCCTTTGCGAATTAAGGGAGAAAGCAAAACGAGAAGTATGAAAATAAAACTGTTGGATCCGTCGGTATCGAACAAGATAGCCGCAGGGGAAGTGGTTGAAAGACCTGCCTCCATAGTAAAGGAACTGTCGGAAAATTCAATAGATGCATCGGCAACGGGAATAACCGTTGAGATAAGGGGCGGTGGATGTGAACTTATCCGTATCAGCGACAACGGTTGCGGTATGGAAGAAGATGACGTAAAAAATGCATTTTTGCGCCATGCCACAAGCAAAATATCAAAGGCGGAAGACCTTAACGATATATTCACTTTGGGTTTTAGGGGCGAAGCATTGGCATCGGTGGCATCGGTGGCAAAGGTCAAACTTACAACCCGTACCGCAAATGCATTGGAGGGCACCGAGATTGCTCTTGACGGCGGTGTGATCAAACACTTTATTTCCTGCGGTTGCCCCGAGGGCACAAGCATTTGGGTGGAAGATCTGTTCTTTAATACTCCGGCACGGCGCAAATTTTTAAAACGCCCCTCACAGGAAACTTCCTATGTGAGCGATACCGTTAATTCAATAGCACTGTCACATCCGGAGATATCCGTAAAATATATAAGCGACGGCAGGACCGTGTTGCGCACCCCCGGTGACGGACGGCTTGATTCCTGCATTAGGGCGGTGTTCGGCAGTGAAACCGCAAAGAATATTATTCCCATTTCCAAAAGTGCAAACGGGATAAAGATCGAAGGCTTTTTGGGCAACCGTGAAATACAAAAAAGCAACCGTACGGGGCAAACTCTGTTTATAAACGGCAGATGTGTAAAGAACGATATTATTTCTTCCGCAGTACAGCAGGGTTATGCAGGTAGGCTCAATATCGGTAAATTCCCGTTTTTCGTGCTTAACATCACTATGCAAGGTAATCTTGTGGACGTAAACGTGCACCCCACCAAAAAGGAAGTGCGTTTTGCTGACGGTTTGCCTATATTCGAAACGGTTGCGCAGGCGGTTGAGGAAACGCTCCTTAAAAATCAGGAGATTCCCACGCTGTTTAAACAGGAAACGAAAAACGAAAGTTATACTTCCGTTAAAAGTGCGGAGACGATCTCCTTTGAAAAAGTTGAAAAGACCGAACAGGTAAATGTACGTTTAGTCGGGGAAGAAACCGATAAAGAACAGGAAGAAATATACACAGAGCAATCAAAGGCGGATATTAAGCCCAACATTCGCGAAGTAATGGAATTTGCCCGTTTCTTGGGCAAAACCGACAGCGTTGCCGACAGGGTAAGTGTGTTTTCCGTTAAGGAAAAAAAGAAAAACGAACCTACCGTGCAGACGAAGGAGAAAGAGCCGATACAGCAGGAGCGGTCGGCAGTAATTCCTACGCCTGCACAAAAAGAGAAAGAGCAAAAAACGCAAGCGTACATCGGCAATATTGAAAAGATTGCCGAGCAACCGAAACTAAATATAGAAGAAAGCGAAAAATTGCCCGAATATAAAACGGTGGGTGTAATTTTCGACACATATATAATAATACAGTGCGGTGACGACGTATATATTATCGACCAACACGCCGCCCACGAACGCCTTCGCTTTGAGGCGCTTTATGAGCAGACGGGCGAGAGATCGTCAAGTCAGATATTGCTTTTGCCGAGAATTATAAAGGTTTCACCCTCGGAGCAGGCGGTGCTTGAAGATATGATGCCGAAATTGGAAGATTTGGGGTACGAGATAGAGAATATCGGCTTCGGTTCCTTTGCGGTAAAAGCAACTCCGTCGGCTTTGGGCGACGGCGACCCCGAAAGTTTTATTACTTCACTGCTTGACGAGAGCGGAAGTATTCGTATGCTTAAAACCAATGAGTTAAAACGGGAAAAACTTATGCAACTTGCATGCAAAAGTGCCGTAAAAGCAGGGGATAAACTTACCGACAGCGACGTAAAAAAACTTCTTGCGCTGATAGTAAAGGAACAAATTCCACTTTCCTGTCCCCACGGAAGACCTATACTTATAAGGCTGACTTCACGGGAGTTGGAAGTCAGATTTAAGAGGATACAATGAACGTTATTATCATTGCGGGACCGACCGCATCGGGAAAGACCGCATTAGGCGTCAGTTTGGCAAAAAAACTTAACGGCGAGATAGTCTCCTGCGATTCTATGCAGATTTACAGGGATCTGCCCATATGTTCCGCACAGCCCGACGAAGATGAAAAAGAGGGTATTCCGCATCATTTAATGGGTTTTGCCGATGCCTTTGACGGATTTTCGGTGGAAGAGTACAGAGAAAAAGCACTATGCGTTATTCGGGATATCATTTCTCGGGGAAAACAGCCTATTGTTGTTGGCGGAACGGGAATGTATTTCCATTATTTGATCTACACACCCGAATTTGCACCGAAAAGCGACGGCGAGATACGTAAAGAGTTTGACGGACTGTCAACCGAAGAACTTTATCTGCGATACGTCGGTTTAGGCGGAGAAAAAATTGAAAAAAATGACCGAAAACGGCTTGTTCGTGCGTTGGAAACACATATTTTAACGGGTAGTTTGCCTCAAAAAACCGAAAAAAAGCGAAACTGCGAATTTAATTTTAAAATGTTTTGCATTTCACCTAAAAGAGAAGTTCTGTACGACAGGATAAATTTGCGTGTGGACAGGATGTTTTCGGCAGGGTTGGAAGAGGAAGTCAAGAAACTGTTTGTGCGTGGCGTGACGGAAGAAAATCAGTGCGCAAAAGCGATAGGGTGCAGACAGTTGTTCGAGTATTTCAGAGGTGAATGCACCTTGGAGGAAGCAAAAGAGAAAATAAAACAGGAGAGCAGGCGGTACGCAAAGCGCCAACTCACTTGGATGCGCAGGGAAGACGCATTTTGGATAGATCCCGATGTTGCACCGTCGGAAGAACAGGTGCTGGCAGAACTTGAAAGGGTTGACGGATAATGAAAAGACGGTATATTCAGGACGATTGCCCGAAACGACCGATAAAAGCGGTTATCTTCGGCGACGGAGCACGCTCTCGGGCAATTTGGGGACGGATACTTAAAGAGATAAACAGGAACGGTTCGGTAAATGCCGTTATGGTGAGGGATAATCCGGCAGGAGAAAACGAACGGGCAGACAACCGCTACCGCATTGTTATAAAGACGGAAAACGGCGAAAAAAAAGCGGATATCGATTGCATTAAATATAATATAGACGGGTATTCCGACTTCGATGCGCTGTCATCTCTTGCGGACAACGGCGAAACCGACACTGTTTTATGGTCGCCTGCGGAAAACAGTTGGACTCTTAAAAACGGCAAACTGAAAAATGAGCAATATAATCCCCTTGCACAGTTTACGATGCTTCTTTTCAGGAGATTTTGTCTTGAAATGCACGGCTTTACCGTAATAAGCGCAACGGAAGAGGAATTTAACGGGGACAGGTTGAAACAGGACATTATCGGATACGCATCGCTGAGAGGGTTGGGTATGGATTTTATCAACTGGCTCAACTTTGAAAATCGATTTGTAAACACGGTGGTTCAAAATCTTCCGCAGGGAACAAAGCGTGACGAACAGGGGCTGTGCGTTTATGCCGAGGGATATATGCTGTTCGTTTGCGACAGAAAGACGGAGTTTGCCGCAAGTTGCAAAAATGTGCAAGTTACGGACAGTATAGAAGAATATTATGCGCTTAAAAAATATGTTTATGACGGCGCACTTGCGGTTTCCTGCGCCTATGCTGTTCTTCACGGCGTTGAAACGCTCAGCGGATTTATGGCAAGGCAAAAACTTGCAAAACATACGTCGGTTTCGGTTTTTGAAGAAATAATTCCGTCACTGCACGTTAATTTCGAGAGAGTGCAAATATATGCAATGGAAACGTTTGACAGGTTTTCAAATGCTTCCTGTGTGCTTAAATGGAGCAGTATAAGTGAAAATTTGGCGGAAAAATTTGCGCAAAGCGTAGTGCCGATTATCTTGGAATATATTAAGATAAACGAAAAAACACCCAAACATCTTGTGTTTGCACTGTTCTGTACGGTGGAATATTACAGGTCGGTTGCCGGCGGAGATGACTATTCGCATTTATTTGGGGATAGGAGCACGGAAGAAATTTTAAGCGATAAACGTATCTGGGGCGAAGACCTTTCGTTCCTTACCGAAGAGATAACTTCTTACGAAGAAAGAATGCAATAAAATATTTTTTGCGGTGGATAACGGGGATAAGTGCCTGTGGACAGTGTTGATAACTGTCGAAAAGCCGTGCAATACAGCGGTTTTGATAAAAAAACAGTCCACAGGAGAGGGAGAAGATAAATGCGTAAAGATTGCATTGAAGCAATAGAAAAGGAAAAAATAATAACAATAATACGTGGGGTGTACGGGGAAAATCTGATGAATTTGCTTGATGCCGTATACCGTGGCGGAATACGTCTTGCCGAGATTACTTTCGATTCAGCGGGAAAAGTCGGCGACGGCGAAATTGCTGAAAACATTGCCGAAGCCAATAAAAAATTCAGGGGAAAACTTATTATCGGCGCAGGGACGGTAACAAAGAAAAGCCAAATTTCTCTTGCAAAAAGCGCAGGTGCGGAATATATTATTTCGCCGGATACAAATTGTGATATAATTTCTTTTACACGGGAGAATGATCTTGTTTCCGTTCCCGGTGCGATGACGCCTACCGAGGCAATGACCGCCCACAGGGCAGGTGCGGATTTTGTAAAACTGTTTCCGGCAGGATGTTTCGGGGCAACTTATTTAAAAACCGTGGCGTTGCCTCTTTCAAATATTAAATTCCTTGCGGTGGGCGGAATAAATGCAGAGGACGTTAAGGATTACCTTAACGCAGGTGCGGTAGGTTTTGGCATAAGCAGCGGAATTGCCGATAAAAATCTTGTGCTTAAAGGCGATTTTGAAGAAATCTGCCGACGTGCACGGGAATACGTGCGCTTGGTTAAAAACTGACTTTTATTTTCAGTAGTGTATGTGTTCGATATTCAAGGCTTGCATTAAATGCGAGCCTTTTTTACTGTAAAACGAAGTGAAAATAAGCGAAACAAACTGTATTGTACGTAAGAACGGTAGAAGAAAGGCGATTTGTAAAATTGAAAAAAGATGTATACGGTGAAACATTCAATAAAAACGGGAGCACAAAAAAACTCCGTTTCCGATTACACCCAATTCCCAAAAAATGATATATTGCAAATGTCGAAATTTTGATATGACGGCGGAAGAAGACGGCGGAAATCGGCAAAGCAAAATCACCGAACACGGCAAAAGTATTTATATGGTGAAACATTCAATAAAAACGGGATTCACTTCGGTATGAAGAGAATCCCGTTTCTTTCGTTTATGAATTTTTATAAGCGTTGCAGACTTCCTGCGCATTGCCTATCATACGGATCTTACCTTTTTCAAGCCAAACGCAGTGCTTGCAAAGTCTTTCGATCTGTTCGATGGAGTGAGAAACAATAATTACGGTAGTATCGTCATTTATCATTTCACTTATGCGCTGTTCGCATTTTTCCTGAAAACGGAAATCGCCCACAGCCAATATTTCGTCCACTATAAGTATATCGGGACGGGTAACCGTTGCAATGGCAAAGCCGATACGGGCAACCATTCCCGAAGAGTAGTTTTTCATGGGAGTATCGAGAAAATCACGCATTTCGGAAAATTCCACGATATCGTCAAATTTCTCGTCCATAAACTTCTTTGAATAACCTAAAACCGAGCCGTTAAGATAAATATTTTCCCTTGCGGTAAGGTCAAAGTCAAACCCTGCACCTAATTCTATTAAGGGAGCGATAGTCCCCTGTGTTTCAACGGTGCCCTTTGTGGGCGTAAGTATACCGGATATGAGTTTAAGTGTTGTGCTTTTGCCCGAACCGTTAAGCCCGACTATGCCGAAAACATCGCCTTTTTTTATGTTAAAAGATACGTCGTTTACCGCAATAAAGTCTTCAAACATCAGTTTTCGGGTAACAAGTTTCAGGAAATACTCCTTTAAACTTTCGAGTTTTTCCTTGCTCATATTAAAGTGCATTTCTACATTTTTTAATTCAACCGCATTTTCAGCATTCATATGCTTTTTCTCCTATATATGAAGAATAAATTTCTTTTCCGCTTTTTTGAAAATAAGCGATCCCAAAACAAGGGAGATAAATGCCATAAGCAGACAGGTGAGCGTTGCGTTTAAATCGGGCAGGGACGTGTATCCCGCACTGCCGTACATCATACAGGAACGGAAATATTCAACAAAGTGATACAGCGGATTGTAATGTATAATGTTAAGAATAAAAGAAGACATATTTGACATATCACCCGTAATTCCGCCGTCAAAAATGCTCATAGGATAAATAATGGGCGTAAGATACATCCAAACGGTAAGCAAAACGCTGTAAAGGTGCATAATATCTCTGAAATAAACCGCAAGTGCGCTTAATGTTAAACTTAAACCGATTGCGAAAACAAAGCAGCAGAAGATAGGCAGTAAACTTAAAAATGCGCTCCAAGTGGGATAAACACCCTGTATGAGCATTACTGCAATAACCGCAATAAGGTTAAATGCGAAATTTATCAGAGAAAACAGACATTTTTCCAAAGGGAAAATATATTTGGGAATATATACTTTTTTTATAAGAGGTGCACCCGAGAGCACCGAACCCATTGCAAGGGAAGTGGATTCGGAAAAAAAGTTCCACATTGAAGAACCCACAAGATAATATGTGGCAAAATTCTCCACCTGTACTTTTAAAAGAACACCGAATACGCTTGTGATAACAAGCATTGTAAGCAGTGGGTTAAGTATGCTCCAAAGCACACCCAATACACTGCGACGGTATTTAAGCTTAAAGTCTTTTGCTGCAAGATTGAACAAAAGCGGGCGGAAAGTTTTAAAGTCATATATAAACTTTTTCAAGCCCTTGGAATTTTTATTCATCGCCATTCCTCATTTTACGGCTATTTGCCGAATTTTACGGAAAAATCCTCATAACTCAAAGTAAGATTTTTGTTGTAACAGGGATCGCCTTTTGATAAAAAGGAACCCCAACGTTCTTTGAAAAGAGCAACTTCGCCCTCAAAACGCTTAACTTTTTCGGGAGTGTTTTCCATACCTCGTGATTTGGATTCGTAGTGATAAAGTTCCGCATAAGGTGTCCAACAGATATTATAACCTGCTTCTTTTATGCGCAAACACATATCCACGTCGTTAAAAGCAACGGCAAATTTTTCGTCAATGCCGTTTAAACTGCGGTAAACTTCCGCAGGAATCATAGTGCAGGCAAACGTGACTGCCGAAAAGTTCTGCACAATGGCACATCTGCCCATATAACCCAACGAATTCCTCGGGAAACACTTGTGTGCGTGACCTGCCACACCGCCGATACCGACTATAACGCCTGCGTGCTGAATAGTGTTGTCGGGATAATAAAGCATTGCGCCTACTGCACCCACATCATTCCTTTGGGCAAGCATAAGCATTTCTTCAAGCCAAGTGGGTGTGATGACTTCGGTATCGTTGTTCAAAAGCAACACGTAGTCACCCGTTGCAAAGGAAACGCCGAAGTTGTTTATGGCAGGGTAGTTAAAACCGCCGTTGTACGTAACGGTTTTAAGGTTTTTATACCTAACGGAAAGCACTTTGTAAAAATCAAAAGTTGCTTGCTCGGTACTGTTGTTTTCAACAATAATAACTTCAAAGTTACGGTATGTTGATTTTGAGTAGACGGACGATACGCATTTATCAAGTGAATCGATATTATCCTTGTTGGGAATAATGATTGATATCTTGGGTTCGCCCTTGATTGCATAGTTTATGCGGTATGCCGAGGTAAAGACCGCATCGGTTACTTCTCCCTCAATGCCCGTGCGTGCAAGGTGGTCGGTAAGCGCCCTGTGCGCCGCATTTATGATATAGGGCTTGGATGAAATATCTTCGGCGGTGGAATTTTTGTGTCCTCGCCAATAGTAGAGGATTTCGGGAATATGTACGATCTTTTCAGCCTGTTCGCTTGCGCGGAGAATTATATCGTAATCCTGACTGCCGTTGCATTCTTCTCTGAAATGTCCTATTTTTTCAACCAAACTCCGTTTAAGCACGGTAAGGTGGCAGATATAGTTATATGAACGCAAATTGTCCGGTGAAAAATCCGGCTTGAAATGCGCCGTTACTATGTGGGACGGGTTATTGCCGTAAAAAGTCGCTTCGTCACTGTATATAAGATCCGCACCGTCCTGTGCCACTTTTGCATTGAAATACAGTGCGGAGGGGTGAAGGAGATCGTCGTGGTCGAACAGTGCGATATAGTCGCCTGTTGCCATATCGAGGGCACGGTTGGTATTGCCCGAAATTCCTTCGTTTTTGTCGAGTTTTACGTATTTGATACGGCTGTCGTTTTGGGCAAAAGAACGGACTGCGGTTTCAACAAAAGCGTGGTTGCCGTCACTGCCGTCGGCAAGGCAAAGTTCCCAATTTTTGTAGGTTTGCGCTTGCACGGAAGATATCATTTGCCTTAAAAATTTTTCGGGCGTGTTGTAAAGGGGCACGATTACCGAAAAAACGTAGTTGTTTTCAAATACGGTGCTTTCTTCCGCTGTTCTGCGTTTTTTGCTTATCCTGTACGTATCGGCGATTTTTTGTGAGTTTTTCGTGCGTCTGAATGCCTCGGCAGGACCTTCTCTGAAAAGGATAACAAGCCCTTTAAGAGGATAATATATAAAGCGTTTTTTCTTTATAAACTTCAAAAACTTGCGCAGGGGAGCGGTAATTTTCCACGAATGTGTGTTGACAGTGCGCTCATACTCGCCTTTTACAAAAGCAAGTTCGCCTGCGGTCTTTCGGTAGGAATCCGAAAGACTCTTTATGACTTCGTCTTTTTCTTCAAGTTCTTTTTTCAGACGGGATATTTCTTCGTTATCTGTCATTACTTTTGTCCTGCTTTCTTTTTGTCGGATTTAATTTCCGCAGGTGATTTTACCGTGAAACTCTGCCCGAAAAGCGAAAGATTTTTGTTGTAGTATGGGTCACCCCCGTCGAGAGCCTTTTGCCAGTGCTTTTTGAACAGTTCAATTTCGCCCTCAAAGCGTTTTGCTTTAACGGGATCGGTATCAAGACCTCGGGATTTGGATTCGTAATGGTAAAGTTCGGCGAAAGGGGTGAAGCAAACAAGATAGCCTGCTTCCCTTATGCGCATACACATATCTATGTCGTTAAAAGCAACGGCGAAGTCTTCGTTCAAACCTGAAATTTCGTCCCAGACTTTTTTTGAAAGCATAACGCACGCCGCCGTTACCGCAGTAAGGTTTTGCTGTACCGCACACCGAGCAAAATATCCTGCCGAAGTACGGTGCTCATGCAGGAAAGAATGACCTGCAATTCCGCCGTGACCGAGAATTACACCTGCGTGCTGTACGGTGTCATCGGGATAAAACAGTTTTGCGCCCACTGCACCCACGTCGTCTCTTTGGGCGAGCATAAGCAGTTCTTCCATCCAAGAGGGTGTAATAACTTCGGTATCGTTGTTCAGCAAAAGGAGATAATCACCCTTTGCAAACTGCGCACCGTAGTTGTTTATTGCCGAATAGTTAAATGTATCGGTTTCGTAAACAACCACCTTGACGTTTCCGTAGCGTTCGAGAGTTTTGTAATAATCGAACGTTGCACTGTCGGAATTGTTTTCGATAACGATAATTTCGTAATTTTTGTACGTGGAAAGATTTTCGATAGAGCGGATGCACTTGTCTAAATCTTTTACGTGATTGCAGGAGGGGATAAGTATTGAAATAAGAGGGGTGTCCTTTATTTCGTATCTTATGCGGTAGATGTTCGGGTGAATGGGCAGAGACTCGGCTTTGCCGTTGATATTCATCCGTTTAAGATGCTCATTTACCGCTTTAATGCCTGCTTTTGCGGTATATGGCTTTGCATTGGGGTCGGAAGCCACCGATGCGGCACTGACACGCCAATGATAAAGTATTTCGGGAATATGCACGATTTTATTTGCCTGTTCGGTGAGGCGTAAAATGATATCGTGGTCCTGACTTCCGTCAAATTCACTGCGGAAAAGACCGCATTTTTCAATCAAGTTGCGATCAAATACCGTAAAGTGGCAAATATAGTTGTTCGAGCGGAGAAGATCGGGAGAAAAATCGGGTTTATAATGGGGCATAAAAAAGCCGTTACCCAATGTTTCAAACTTGTCCTCGTCGCAGTAGATAAAGTCCGCACCCTTTTCAATTTCCTGAGCATAGCAAAAGAGCGCCGATGGATAAAGAACGTCGTCGTGGTCGAACAGAGCGATATAGTCGCCTGTTGCAAGTTCTATTGCTTTGTTGGTATTTTCCGAGATGCCCAAATTTTTATCAAGCTTTACGTATTTTATACGGGGATCTTTTTTTGCCGTATCAAGCACGTATTCCCCTACGTACGAATGGCTCTCGTCACTGCCGTCGGCAAGGCAAAGTTCCCAATTTTTGTAGGTTTGCGCCTGCACCGATTCAATCATTTCTTTAAGAAAAACGGGCGGAGTATTGAAAAGAGGAGTGACTACACTGAAACGCACTTTCTTTGAAAATGACGTATGCTCTTCTTTTTTACGGCGAACGACCGAGATTCTGTTTTTGCGAGAATTAAAAATTTCCCTACGGGAGGGCGAAAGAAGTGCAAGAACAACCTTGCCTTTGTCGCAACAGCGGCGTAACGGCGTTGTGATTCGCCAAAATCCCGAAGAAATAATATTGCAGTAAAGTATATTTAAACTTTCGTAATCCGAACATTTCCTATTGTATGCCTCTTGGAGCGCATCCAAACGCTCACGAAGTTCTCTGTTTTCATCAAACAAATCCTTGTTTTCCATTAAACCTTCTTTCCCCTTACGGTTTTTGCCGAAAAAGCATAATTGTGTACATTGATATTGTATCATATATCGTCTGTTAAGTCAACCGAATGCGAAATAAATCGAATAAGAAAACGGATTTAAGTGTGAGACGAATAATTAAAGGGATATCGTCGGTTTATCTTATTGCATATTCAATGAATAAGTAATTTAAAATCAGTGATGTCGCATTTGGTAAAACGGTTTTCAATAAAAAAGAGATCCACCGTTTAAAGTGAATCTCTTTTAATTAAGCGTCTTCGTTTTTGCGTTTGCGCAGGATCATCATTACGATGAACATTATTACGGCTATTGCGAAAACGGAAATTAGTGCAATATTGAGAGGGTCACCGCCGTTTGCCTGATTACTGTCGGAATCGTCCGCGGGGATTTCCTCCACCATAAACTGCCAATCAAGGTAACCGATGGCATCTTGGAAATTATTGTCCATTTCAATGGGAACGTTTAACGTAACGTCCAAATCGATTTTCGCACCCGACTGAACCGTGCCGAGAAGCACCCAATCGGTAAGTTGCGCCGTTTCGTTTGCAGGAGCATTGAACAGTTCGGAATTGCCGTCCTGCTTCACGGTAAGGTTCAGTTGCGATAAAAATTCTTCCGAACCCTCTTCCGAGCCGAGGGAGCGCATATACACGTTAAGTTTTGTCTTTTTGCCGACCGTGTTGTCAACGGTTATCTTTTGCGTTATGCTGTCACCGGGCATAACGTTTTTAAAGTCGGTAAAAAGGTCGGTGGGCGAATACTTGCTGCCGGGCGAGAAAATAAATTCTCTTGCATTGCCGTCGTAGGTAACGTTTCCTGCCGCAAAAGCGTTAAGGGAACATCCGAAGATAACGGTCAAAGCGCATATAAGAATAAGTGAAAATATTTTTTTCATTAGCCGTCCACCTCGCTTGTCGCAACGGAAAGGATGCCGTTATTCACGCTGACTTTCCAAGCACTTTCTACCGCATCGACAGGTGTTGACTGTATTGCCGAAGAAATAACGTTTACAGAAAGCGTGTAACCGTCGGGAATATTTGCATCATCCGTAAGTTTACATTCGCCGATGAGAATTTCGGTCTTTCCGCTTGGCGCAACGGGCGAGGTATAGTACCAAAAACCGTCATTGCCTTTTATCCATTTGGGATCGGAATCAACCGTGTTTTCTGTCGTTTCCACCTTGTCACCGTAGGAAATAGTGTAATCGGTATTCTCAACGGGAACGGTGGAATACACGGTGTTGCTGTCCGTTTCACTGATCCACGTAAAGTTAAGTTTTACACGGATGTAAACGTCAACGTCACCTGTGTTTTCTATTTGAACGTTCTTTTTAACCTTTGCATCGGGGAATTCCTCAACTACCGTTACGGTGACTTTACTGCCGTTAAAGGTGTTTTCCACCTGATTTGTCCTGCTGATAACAAAAGCCAAAGTCGTGCCCACGGCAACGCAAAGGGTAAGGATCAGAGAAATAAGCAGTATAATGCTTTTGCCTTTTAGGGACTTATGTCTTTTATCCATACTCATTTCTCTCCTTTAATTATTTTTACTGAAAACGTTGTTAGCGGAAGCATTGTGGTCAAGCCACTTATCGCCACCGTCCTTTAATTTATTTGTAAAGGTAACGGTTTTGCTTCCGTCGAGATAAACGGACTGCTCGGTGTCGCCTACGGGAACGTAACGCCACGACCAATCGGTAACTTCGGTAACTTTGTAGTTGCCTATGGGAAGATCCGATACTTTAACCGAACCTTTTCCCTTAACGGTAACAGTAACGTTTACCGTGCTGTTTGCTGTGTCGGTACCTACTACGTTAAATACGAAAACCTGTTCGCTGTCAACCGCAGTGCCGTTTTCAAAGGCTTTTGCAACGGTAAGTTCCGCAAGGGAACGCTCAAACTTTGCATAGTAAGTTGTGCCGTTGATCCAACCGCCGTCGGGCTTTGCGGGAACGATACGGTTATTTTCATCTACCCAATCCGAGGGAACAGCCGAAGTGCAAGCACTGTTATAGTACCAACCGATAAATTTCGACCCGCTGTCTGCTACGGCAATTGAACCTTGCGCAGTGCCGGTTGCTACTTTAAACGTTTCGGTTTGAGGAACTACCGAGCCTGTACCGGAACCGCTTGCTACGGCGTAGTTAAGAGTAACGGTATTTTCGGTGTAATAGAACGTGATAATGTTCAGTTTCGCAACGGAGTCTTCTTCGATACGTATTGAAATCGTTGCGGAAGTAGGAGCGACTTTTGTGTAATTTTCAATGTCGATTGCACTTTCGGTTACGGATTGTGCGTATTTTCCCGTGGCGTTTTTGGGTTCGTGCAACTGCTTGCCCGTGCCCTGTTCAAGGTAGCGTACCTGATAAGGGTACTCGTTGGGAACGTAGTACAGCTCGATTGACAAACCGTCCACGGTAAGTGTCACGCCATCGGAAGAAATCATAGAGTCAGCAACCTGAACACCGTTAATAAAGTACTTAATTTCGGTATAGTGATAACCCGAAATAGTCATGGGACTTCCCGTGTAATTTTTTCCGATATCACCTTGGCTCTGTGAGGAAGCGTATACGGAGTATGTTCCGTCGGTATTTTGCGTCTTATGGGTGATTTGGTAGTATGCGTGCTCTGTATCTTTTGTGTAGAAGAAGTAGAGTACGTTTTCTTCCGTTGAAGAAATTACAAGACGCTTTTGATATGCATCGGGCACGTATCCGCTTACGGGAACAAAGGTTTCGGTAACAACCGCACTGCGGTTATCGGTGACATTTTTGTCATTAACTAACTTAGTGTAAGTTTTGCCACCTACGGTAACCGTGCCTTTTGAAGTATCGGCTGTTGCATCGTCGGTTACATAGTGAACCGTATAGGGA
>CAZBLS010000012.1:0-22198 GCA_964492705.1 uncultured Oscillospiraceae bacterium
TTGTAAAACCGTTATAGGAGAGCATCGCTCCCCAACCGCCCACGCCGGGATTTCCCGAGCAAGCACCGTCGGTATAAATCGTAACTTCTTTCATCGTTTTCCTTGGCTGTTATCGTAAGCCTGCCACAAATCCTTGTATTTATTCTTTATTCTCAAATGTTCTTCATAAGTCTTCGAATATGCCACTTCGCCCGTATAAGGATCGGTAAGGGTAAAGTAAAGATATCCGCCCTTAACAACTTCACTGTTGGGGTTAAGTGCCGCTTCAATGGCTTTTTTACTTGGCGAACATATGGGACCTGCCGGCAATCCGGTAACTTTATATGTATTGTAGGGCGAGTCGGTGGCGAGTTCTTCACTTGTTAAAACAAGCCGAGATACTCCCAAAGCGTACTGCACCGTAACGTCCGATTCCAAACGCATTCCCTTATTGAGCCTGTTATGAAAAACAGCGGAGATCTTGTCAAAGTCCTCACCTCTCCCCTCTTTTTCTATAAGAGAAGCCAACGTGAGTACCTCGTGCATACTCATACCCAATTTATCAGCCTGCTTAACGTAATCTTCCGAATAAACAGCGTTCATCCTTGCAAGAAGTTTGTTTATACAGGTTTTGGGGTCGGTATCGGCATAAAACTGATATGTATCGGGAAAAAGATAACCTTCAAACAGATATTTCAGATCCTGTTTTCCCTTTAAAGGCTGTAAGAACTCATAATCGGGAAAAGAATCCGCATCACCGCACAGCCTTATAAACTCTTCGGCAGAATCGATAACGCCCGTTGCCTGCAAAGTATCGGCAATATCTTCAAGACGCATACCCTCGATAAGTGTTACCGAGATTACCTTTGAAGATGCGGTAGGCTTTGTGATCGTATCAAGAATATCCTGCACACTCATAGTTTTATCAAGCACATATTCTCCGCTTTGTATTTTGGAAGAAACGCTTGTAAAGTCGGCAAGAAGTTTAATGCCGATGGAGGTATTTATAAGCCCTCTTTCTTTGAGCGTAGAAGCAACGCTTGAAAGGGAAGCACCGCTGTTTACCGTTACGAGAATAGGCGTGGAATCGTGCTTATCGGCAGGGCCGAATACTTTTTTGAGCACTGTGGAAATTCCGAAAGCGAAAACGCTTATTACAAGCACAAAACTTAAAACGTAAATCGTCCACGGACGAAGTTTACGCCACGTTTTTTCCGTATCTTTTCCCGTGCCGAAAATTTTGCCGAACCAAAGTAAGATCTTATTCTTTAAGTTTTTGAAAAAATCTCTCATATTTCAATTATCATTGGCAGTATCATAGGTGTACGCTTTGTTTTTGCATACAGGAACTCTTTCAACTGCCTTTTCGTTTCATTCTTTATATACGACCAGTCGTGCAACTTATCGCGGCTCAAATCTTCAACCAACTCGTGTACAATCTGTTTTGAATCGCTGATAAGTTCCTCGTTGTCTTTCATATATACAAATCCTCGGGAAATAATGTCGGGTTCGGTAAGCAAACTTCCGTCGGTGCTTGAAAGGGTAATGCACACAACCACAAGGCCGTCCTGCGAAAGAAGCCGTCTGTCACGCAGAACAACACTGCCGACGTCGCCTATGCCGAAGCCGTCAACCATAATAACTCCGCCGGGAATACCGCCGTTCGTCTTAGCTCCGTTTTTGGTTATTTCAAGTTCCCTGCCAAGTTCCGGTATGAAAATATTTGCTTTTTCCATACCCATTTGTTCGGCAAGCATTGCGTGTTGCATCAAATGCCTGTATTCACCGTGAACAGGCATAAAATACTTGGGTTTTGTAAGTGCAAGTATCAGTTTAAGTTCTTCTTTGCAAGCGTGCCCCGAAACGTGTACTGCCGCAAGAGCATCGTATATTACCACAACGCCCATACGGTAAAGATTGTTTATAACCCTGTATACCATACGCTCGTTACCGGGAATAGGCGTTGCCGAAACGATTACCATATCGCCCGAGGTAAGTTTAAGTTTTGCGTGATCGCCCGATGCAAGCCTTGCAAGACCGCTCATAGGTTCACCTTGGGAACCTGTGGTAATTATTACAACCTTTTCTTTGGGCATACTTTCCGCCTTTTCGGGAGTAATAAAGGCCTTGGGATCAACGGTAAGTTCGCCTAAATCCGTAGCGATTTTCGAAACGTTTTCCATACTCCTGCCCACAAGGCAAATTTTCCTGCCGTATTTTTCGGCACAGTCGGCAATTTGCTGTATCCTGTGGATATTGCTTGCGAAAGTTGCGATAATTATTCGTTTATCTCTGCCCTCGTCAAAATATTTGTCAAAGCACTCACCCACACGGCTTTCGCTCATAGTATAACCTTGGCGTTCGGCATTGGTGCTGTCACTCATTAAAAGAAGCACACCTTCTTCACCGTAACGGGCAAAGGTCTGCAAATCGATAACTTCGCCGTCAACGGGAGTGTAATCCACCTTAAAGTCACCCGTATGGATTATAACGCCCAAAGGTGTAGTTATTGCAAGAGCCACTGCTCCGGCAATAGAATGGTTCGTCTTTATAAACTCAACGGAAAAACATCCCGTACGCACAACGTCTTTCGGCTGAATGCAGTTAATCTTCACCTTTTGAGGCATACTGTATTCTTTTAATTTGTTTTCGATTAAAGCCTGCGTCAGCCTTGTACAGTATACAGGTGCGTTGATTTTTTGGAAAACGTAAGGTATTGCGCCAATATGGTCCTCGTGCCCGTGAGTGATTATAAACGCCCTTATTTTATCCGCATTTTTTTCAAGATACGTTGTATCGGGAATAACAAGGTCTACTCCGTAAAGGTCTTCCTTGGGAAACATCGATCCGCAATCGATGACTATTATATCGTTACCGTATTCAACGGCTGTCATATTTTTTCCTATTTCCTCAACTCCGCCGAGGGGAATTATTCTGAGTCTGCTTTTACTTTTTGCCACAAATTAGCCTCCTTTGTTTTTTGCATAAATTTCTAATCTAAATTATACACCTGAGCGCAAAAAAAAGCAAGTGATTATATTGTGAGCAAAAAACAAATATTGTCAAATTTCATCGAACGCACTCTGCACAAAACTTTCTATCATATCCGGAGCATACTCTTCCGTTGCGAACTTTTTGTACACCGAAAACGAATGTCCGTCGTTTTTCGGAACTACCGTAACAAAGCCGTTATTCTTTTTATTTAAAAGATTTATAACCGAAGAAGTTTTGTTTCTGTCGCACTCAAAGGTAAATTCGGCAATATAACCGCCCCGTGCTTTTGCGTTTATGCGATCTCGGTAAAAGCAGTAACAGAGAGCAAAAAACGCAGGATCGAATTCAAGCAAACACGCAGGAGATATGAATTTTTCAACCTGTTGCATCGTATTGCCTTTGTGAGAAAATATCTTTAAAACTTCAAGTCCCTTTTCACGGGCATAATCCGTACATTCCTTTGGCGCATATACGGGTAAAAAGATTTCCTTTGCGCCCAAAAGTTCGGCAAGGTCGCACTTTATACCGTAAAATTCATTCAAACTTATGCGCACGCCGTCTCTGTACATATCCGTAATTCTGCCATTCGGTGCAAAAATATGCACTCCCCTTTTTGGAATTTCCTGTTTTTGCACAATATTATGCAGTTTTAATTTTTCGTTTGAGTATACCGAAATATTTGACCGCATAAACGGAAAAGATGAATTTAAAAAATACTCGTAATGCTTTTCTCTGTTCTCCAAGCGAATTATTTTTTTGCTTTCACCGCTGACTTTAAGGGAAAAATTTATTTTTTTCTCTTCATTTGAAGAAATATTCAATCCGTTTTCGTCCGCAACCTGTAATTCGATATTGGGATATTCGCCCGAAATATAAACCCCTTTTATTCCGTTACAGTAAGCAAAATATCTGAACGAAGACTCGCCGGATTTAAACAAATACACGTTTTTACCCGAAAGTGCAAAGAACGAAGAAAGTAAACTTGCGCAGTTTGCCGTCAAAGGTCCGTCACCGTAAGAAACGCACACTCTATCGCCCTTTATTGAAGATGCCAATCCCTCCAAACATTCGGGCGTTATATCGTGCCCCCATGTTCCCGTTATTTTTCCGTCGGTAAAATAACTTTCCTTTTTCGGATAAGAAAAACCGTATCTTCCGTCCACGGTGGTGTTTCTTTCAACCAAAACGTTGCAGGGCACTCTTACGCCGTAAAGAATATGAGCGTTCTTTTCCGCTTTTACTCCTGCGCCCACTACGTTATGACCTGCAAAAAAGCATCCGTCACAATCCGCACCGGAAGCGACGGTTACAAAATTCAGTTCCGTATTTTTTATTTTTACTTCATCGGCAATAACACTGTTTTTAACTTTTCCGTTTTCAATTAAAGTTCCGTCGCCGATAACGGCAAAGGGTCCGATAACGCTTTTTCCTGTCACGGTAACGTTTTTACCTATCATTACAGGCGGAACAATCTCCGTTTCCTCGCAAATTTGCAGATTTTTCCCTGTAACGGCGTTGTAATTTTTGAATTTGCCGTTTAAAAAATCAAAATTTGCCTGCAAATACGTTTCGGGAGTCCCTAAATCACTCCAATAATTTTCGGTAATATACCCGTAAACTTTTGCTCTTTCGCTTAAAAGCACAGGAAACAGATCTTTTCCGAAATCGTATTCCGTTTTTTCGGGAATTTTATCTAAAACGGATTTTTCCAAAATATATATTCCCGTATTCACCGTGTCGGAAGTCACGTTTTCCCACAGGGGTTTTTCCGAAAATCCCATTATTTTTCCGTCGGGTGCAATATCCGCCACGCCGTATTCAAGAGGACAAACTTCCCTCTTGGCAACAACCGTAACTTCCGCATCTTTTTTGCGGTGATAATCAAACACTTTTTGTACGGGTATATTTGTCAGCGCATCTCCGCTTATAACAAGAAAAGTTTCGTCAAGATACTTTTCCGCCTGTTTCACACTGCCTGCCGTGCCGAGGGGGAGATCTTCCTCAAAATAGATAATGTTCATTCCTCTGTCGCTTCCGTCGGAGAAAAAATCCTTTATATACTGCGGAAGATATCCGAGAGTTATACCCACGTCTGTTATCCCCTGATCTTTTAAAAGAGCAAGTGTGTGCGCCAAAAGAGGTTCGTTTGCCACCGAAACCATAGGCTTGGGCAACTGTTCGGTCAAAGGGCGCAGTCTTGTACCGAATCCGCCCGCTAAAATAATCGCTTGCATAGTTTACTCCTTGAACTGTTTGCCGTTATAAAATACTATGCTATTATTTTCCGCCGAATTTGCTTTTTTATGCCTATGTTGACAGATTATTTGTCAGACATTATAATATGATTGATTAATTATATAAAAAAGGCAGGGAAAATCAATGAAAAATACTCTTGTCGGTCAATCGGGAGGACCTACTGCGGTTATCAATTCAAGCCTTGCAGGCGTATTCGAAAGTTGCAAACGTCACGGCATAGACAAAGTGTACGGAATGAAAAACGGCATTCAGGGATTTATTAACGGCAGTGTCTGTCTTTTGGACGAAAAACTGAAAAATCCCCTTGATATCGAATTACTTAAACGAACACCTGCTTCGTTTTTAGGCAGTTGCAGATATAAACTCCCCGACAAAGATACAACGGTTTACGAAAAAATATTTCAAAACCTCAAAGAACTTGATATCGGATATTTCTTCTATATCGGCGGAAACGATTCAATGGACACAATAGCAAAATTGACTTCCTATGCAAGAAAGATAAAAAGTGACATTAAATTTATCGGAATACCGAAAACAATCGATAATGACTTGGAATGCACCGACCATACGCCCGGTTACGGCTCTGCTGCCAAATATATTGCCGGAACAATGAAAGAAATAATTCTCGATGCATCCGTTTATGACCAAAAATCCGTTACTGTGGTTGAAATTATGGGACGTAATGCAGGTTGGCTCACCGCCGCCGTATCCCTTGCTTCATCCGATGACTGTGCAGGGGCAGATATGATTTTTCTGCCTGAAATTCCTTTTGATACCGAAAAATTCACTTTTGCGGCGGATAACCGATTAAAAAACAAAAATACAGTTGTAATCGCCGTTTCGGAGGGTTTGAAACTTGAAGACGGAAGATATGTTTGCGAACTTTCGGACGATGTGCGTAACAAGGATGCTTTCGGTCACACTGCACTTACGGGAACTGCCCGATACTTGGCGAATATGCTTGCAAGGAAATTAAACGTAAAAACACGCAGTATAGAACTTTCGGTTTTGCAACGGTGCGCAGGTCACGTAACAAGCAGAACGGATATTACCGAAGCCTACCAAGTAGGCGGTGCGGCGGTCGTTGCCGCTTTTAACGGTGAAAGCGGTAAAATGGTACAAATAAAGCGCATTTCCGATGCACCGTATCAAGTTACAACAGGTCTTTGTGATATTTTCGGCGTTGCTAATTTGGAAAAGAAAGTTCCGTTAGAGTGGATTGATACAGAAAACTTCGGTCTGAAACCCGCTTTTTTAACTTACGTCCGTCCCCTTATCCAAGCGGAACTGACACCCATCTACGTCGAAGGTCTTCCGAGACATATAGTTATTTGAATTTAACGGCTGTTTGTCACAAAACAGCCGTTTTTTTGCGTAAAAAAAGGAAAACCGAAGTTTTCCTTTAAAATCAAAGTATATATTTGCGTACGTTAAGTTTATCGGGACTTTCACCGAGATGATTTTTAACGTATTCCGTATCAACGGTAAGAGTGTGCATAGGCACTTCATCCGTGGCGGTAAACGAAACTTCGTCAAGGAGTCTTTCCATTACGGCAGTAAGTCTTCTTGCTCCGATATTTTCCTTAACTTCGTTTTCTTCAAATGCGTAGTGTGCTATCATATCTATGGCACCGTCCGTAAATTCAAGATCCACGTTATCCACTTTAAGCAACGCTTTGTACTGATTTATCAGTGCATTGTCGGTGCGCACAAGAATATCTTTAAGCTCTTTCTCTCCAAGGGGCGAAAGTTCCACGTGCAAGGGGAATCGTCCTTGAAGTTCGGGGATAAGATCCGTTATTTTCGACAAATGGAACGCTCCTGCCGCAATAAACAGAATATAATCGGTTTTTACGGGACCGTACTTGGTATTTACCGTACATCCCTCCACAAGGGGAAGAATATCTCTCTGCACGCCCTCTCTGCTCACATCGGGTCCTCTGCCTGCATTGGAACCCGAAGCAATCTTGTCAATTTCATCGATAAACACTATACCGCTCTGTTCTGCCCTTTCAAGAGCTTCCTGTGTTACCGCATCCATATCGATAAGTTTATTGAGTTCCTGCTGTGAAAGCACTTTCCGTGCCTCTCTTATGGGCATTTTGCGCTTTTTCGTCTTTTTTGGCATCATCGAGCCGAAAATATCGCCGATGACGATTTCGGGTTGACCGGGTACCTCCATATTCATTCCCGTGGGTTTGTCTTCAACCTCAACGTCGATAAGCAGATCTTCTATTCTGCCCGATTCGAGATCGCTTTTTACAGCATCCCTTTTAGACTGAATATCATCGTTTTCATCGTCTTTCTTCTTGCGCATAGGCAAAAGAATATCTATAAGTTTGTTCGTTACGAGATTTTCAAGTTTATCCTGTAACTGCGCCGTTTTTTCTTCCTTGATAAGCCTGATAGATGCTTCTGCAAGGTCACGTATCATCGAATCAACATCTCTGCCCACATAGCCTACTTCCGTAAACTTTGTTGCCTCCACCTTTATAAAAGGCGCACCTACGATCTTGGCAATACGGCGTGCAATCTCGGTTTTACCTACACCCGTGGGACCGGACATAATAATATTTTTAGGTGTTATCTCATCTTGCATTTCCTTTGAAAGTTTGCTTCTGCGGTAACGGTTACGAAGTGCAACGGCAACAGCACGTTTTGCTTCGTTTTGCCCGATAATATACCTGCTCAATTCGTCAACAACCTGATTGGGTGAATACTGCATTTTAAACCTCCTCAACGGTTATGTGATCGTTTGTAAATACGCAGATATCCCCTGCGATCTTCAACGCTTTGTACACTATTTCTTTCGGTTCCAAATCGGTATTTTGCGCAAGTGCTCTTGCTGCGGCAAGCGCATAGTTTCCTCCGCTTCCGATTGCAACTATACCGTCGTCCGGTTCAATAACTTCGCCCGTGCCCGAAAGCACCAGCGTAGCATCCTTGTCTGCCGCAATAAGCATTGCTTCCAACTTTCCAAGTGCCCTGTCTCTGCGCCACATTTGGGCAAGTTCCACACTTGCACGGTACAGATTACCCGAATGCTCCTGTAATTTCGCTTCAAAAAGGTCACAAAGGCTGAACGCATCTGCAACACTGCCTGCAAAACCCACCGAAACCTTACCGTTATAAAGTTTTCTCACCTTAACCGCGCCCGCTTTCATTACAACGGATTCGCCCATCGTGACCTGTCCGTCACCTGCGATTGCGCATTTGCCGTTTTTACGAACGCAAACAATGGTAGTTCCCTTAAAACCCATTATATTCTCTCCTTTATCTCCTCTATTTTTTTTAAGGCACGGTCGGCAATATATGCATACCTTGCCTGTTTTCCGCCTTTTATTTTCATTTCGGGCGGATCGATTATGCCGAAATTTATATTCATCGGCTGAAAATTTCTTCCGCTTCCGGAAGAAACGTAGTATCCGAGTGCACCGAGTGCCGTTTGCGAAGTAAAATCGCAAATTTCTTCGCCCTTTATCCTTTGTGCAGATGCAATACCCGCAACAAATCCCGAGGCGGCGGATTCTATATACCCCTCAACACCCGTTATCTGACCTGCGAAAGAAATACGCATATCTTTTTTCAGTGCATAAGTGCGGTCAAGAAGTTTAGGCGAACAAAGGAACGTATTCCTGTGCATTACGCCGTAGCGGACGATTTCGCAGTTTTCAAGACCGGGAATCATTGAAAACACCCTTTTTTGCTCGCCGAATTTTAAGTGAGTTTGGAAACCTACTATGTTATAAAGCGTATCTTTTGCATCGTCACGCCTTAACTGAACACAGGCATAAGGCGTTTTTCCCGTTTTGGGATCTACAATGCCAACGGGCTTGCAAGGTCCGTACGCCAAAGTTTGCATCCCTCTCTGTGCCATAACTTCCACGGGCATACATCCCTCAAAAACCTGTTGGTCAAAGCCGTGCACAGGTGCAACTTCCGCTTTAATAAGTTCATTTACAAAATTCTCGTATTCCTCTTTCGTCATAGGGCAGTTAAGGTAATCGTCGCCCCTGTCGTATCTGCCTGCGGAAAAAGCAATATCGGTATTTATCGACTCTTTTGTAACTATAGGTGCCGCCGCATCAAAGAAAAAACAGTAATCTTCGCCTGTAAGGATCGCAATTTTTTCGGCAAGTGCATCACTGCAAAGGGGACCTGCCGCAATAATTACGTTGCCCTCGGGAATTTCGGTAACTTCTTCGTTTATAAAACGGATATTATCCATGGAAAGCAAGATTTCTTTTACCGACGCCGAAAAGCCGTCTCTGTCAACCGCCAAAGCGCCACCTGCCGGTACACTGTTCGCATCCGCCGCTTTCATTATTACCGAATCAAGTCGGCGTAATTCCGCTTTAAGAAGTCCCGCACCATTTTCAAGCCTGTCGGAGCGGAGGGAGTTTGAACATACAAGTTCGGCAAAACCGCCTCCGTGATGCGCCGGCGTAAGTTTTTTGGGACGCATTTCCACCAAATCAACCTGAATGCCTCTTTTTGCAGCCTGATATGCGGCTTCACATCCCGCAAGCCCTGCGCCGATAACGGTCAACTTCATTCTTTATCTTCCTTATCTTCTTTATCGTCTTTTTTTGCTATTTTTACGTATTTGCAATCAAAATTATTGCAAAGTATTTTTCCCTTAAATCCTTTTATAAGGAAACCTCCGCATTGAGGGCAGGTTTCGCCCGTAGGAAGACCCACGGATGCAAAATTACATTCGGGATAATTGGAACAGCCGTAGAATTTTTTGCCTTTTTTGGAAATGCGCTGTACAAGTTTGCCTCCGCACTTGGGACAGGGCTCTTTTACCTCGTCCTCGGGCATTGACATAGTGGATTTGCATTCGGGATAATTGGGACAGGCAAGGAATTTGCCGAACCTACTGCTCCTTACTACCATTTTCGAACCGCATTTAGGGCAGGGAATATCCGTTTCCACAACGGGGACTTTAACTTTCTCAATGGTACTTGCCTTATCAAGGTCTTTTTTAAAGGGGGCATAAAAATCCGAAACGACTTTTACCCAATTCCTTTTGCCTGCTTCTATTCCGTCAAGTTTTTCTTCCATTGAAGCGGTAAATTTAAGATCTACTATATCGGGGAAATTAGCCGACATCATATCCGTTACGCATATACCGAGTTCGGTGGGTTTAAGTGACTTCTTCTCCCTTTCGATATAGGTACGGTCAAGTATTGTGGAAACGATGGATGCGTAGGTACTCGGTCGTCCTATGCCTTTAAGTTCCATTTCCTTTACGAGAGTAGCTTCGTTAAATCTGCTCGGAGGCTGTGTAAAGTGCTGTTCTTTTGTAAATTCGTTAAAGTTAAGCGTATCGCCCACTTTCATCTCCGGCAACGCAATAGACTTCTGTTCTTCATCCTTATCCGCATATACAGCCATATAACCGTCGAAAATACGTTTTTGCGCACCTGCTTTAAAGGTATATTTGTTATTTGCGGTAACGGTAACGTTAATGGTAGCATACTTTGCAGGAGCCATTTGACATGCAACAAATCTGTCAAAAATAAGTTTATAAAGTTTGTACTGATCGCCCGTTAAACTCGACTTGATCTTTTCGGGCGTAAACTGAATATTCGACGGACGTATTGCCTCGTGAGCGTCCTGTATGTTTTTCTTCGATTTAAATACATTGGGTTTTGCAGGCAAAAATTTGGAATCGTAATTCTCTTTTATATATTCCCTGACTTCATCAAGGGCTTCCGCGGCGATACGCACGGAGTCGGTACGGATGTAAGTTACAAGACCCACTGCGCCTACACCCTCTATTTCAACGCCCTCGTAAAGTTGCTGTGCCACGATCATCGTTTTTTTAGTTGTAAAACCGAGCCTGCTCGATGCAGCCTGTTGCAGAACGCTTGTGGTAAAGGGCGGTGCGGCATTTTGATTTTTATGCCCCTCTTTATAGTCCGTAACGGTAAACTCTCCGTTTTCGCAGTCCGCTATAACTCCGTTTACCTCGTCTTCACTGCGGAGTTCTTTCTTTTCGCCGTCTATGCCGAAAAAGTGTACCGTAAACTTTTTCTTCGGTTTTTGCGTTGAAAGACATACATCCAAGTTCCAAAATTCTTCGGGAACGAAATTTTCTATTTCCCTTTCACGGTCAACGACCATTTTGGTTACCGCCGACTGCACTCTTCCTGCACTGAGACCGCTTTTTATCTTCTTCCAAAGAATGGGGCTTATCTCATATCCCACAAGCCTGTCAAGAACTCTGCGTGCCTGCTGTGCATCAACAAGATCAAGGTCAATTTTTCTCGGCTCGGTAAGTGCCTTTGTAACGCAGTTTTTTGTAACTTCATTAAACACGACCCTGCAAAGAGAATCCTCGGGAATTTTCAAATAAGACGCAAGATGCCACGAAATTGCTTCTCCCTCACGGTCAGGGTCGGTTGCGAGAAATATTTCGTCTGCTTTCGCCGCTTCTTCTTTAAGTTCCTTTGCCAATTCCCTTTTTGATGTTATAAGAATGTATTTGGGTTTAAATCCGTTTTCCACGTCAATTCCCATCGTACTTTTGGGCAGGTCGATTATATGGCCTACACTGGCAAACACTTTATAGTCTTTACCTAAAAACTTACTTATTGTTTTTGCTTTGTGGGGTGACTCCACAATCATCAGTTTTGACATTTTTTACCTCTTTAATGAATATATCCGTCCGGGGTACTGTACTATAATTCCCGATATTTCAAGCATCATAAGCGATTCCGTAAGTTCCGACGGATCGCAGGCGAGTTTTTCAATCAAAATATGGAACGGGCAGTCCTCGTTTTTCAGTATTCCGTATATTTTATTATCAAGTCCGCTTAAATTGACTTTGTTTTCTTCTTTCTTTTTTTCAATGAAAATGCCGAATTCTTCCAATACGTCGGCAGGCTCGGTGGCAACGGCACATCCGCTCTTTATCAGTCGGTTCACGCCTTTTCCCGAATAGGAAAATATACTTCCCGGTACGGCATAAACCGTTTTGCCCTGTTCCAAAGCGTGGTCAACCGTTATCATCGTACCGCTCTTTTCCCCTGCTTCGACAACAAGCAGGCAATCCGCAAGTCCGATAACAAGCCTGTTTCTTTCGGGAAAATTGCCCCGTTGAGGTTTTGAAGAAAGCGGATACTCGCTTACGACCAATCCGTCAGAACACAGTTTGCGGTAAATATCTTCGTTTATTGCAGGATAGATCCTGTCAACTCCGCATCCCAAAACCGCAACGGTCTTTCCTCCGTGATTTATCGCACTGCGATGGGCACAGGCATCAATGCCCTCTGCCATACCCGATACTGTGGTTATCTCACTTGAAGCCAATTCACGTACGAAGTAATCCGTAACCTGTGCACCGTAATCGGTGGCTCTCCTTGCTCCAACTACCGCAACCGACGGAGTATCAAGCAGAGAAAGATCGCCTATACAGTATAAAAGCGCAGGCGGTCTGCTTAAATTTTTAAGTTTTTCGGGATACCGAACATCCGAATAAAACACCGTATGTACCGAAAGTTTATCCGCAAAGGATAAAATTTCCCGCACCTTTTCTTTCCACTTGCCCGAAACGATATCTTCCTTTTCTTCTTCGGTCAAATAAGTTGCATGACCTTTCTTTACATACTCGGTATAATCTTTTTCGGTTCCGAAAGTAAAGTATACGTCATTAAAACGGCGGGGATACATTTTAGACGTATTGTTTAAGTATAAGAAAAACAGTTCGTCCTGTGTAAGCAATCTATGCTCACCTCCGCTGAAATTTTCAACTCGGTATACAATATTATAATAAAAGTTTTTCCTTGTCAAGGGAAAAAATTTACACAATTTTTCACCATTCGAATACACAAAAACGTGCCGAACTCCCGAAAATAAAGGCTTTCGTCACGTTTTTAAGCCATAGCAAGGCAATATAACCGTATTTTACGGTGTTTTTGTTAATTCGTCCGATGGCTTTTTGCCCGTATACTTAACATAGGCACGGTAAAATGCCGAATAATCGCTGAAACCGCATCTGGAAGCCGCATTGGATGCATTTTGACCCTCACTCATCATTTGCTGTGCCATTTTTACCCTTTTGCGGATAATGTATTCCATAACCGACATTCCCGTATGCTGTTTGAACATATGCCCCAAGTGGTACTTGCTTATAAAAAACTGTGATGCAAGTTCGTCAAGCCTTATGGGAAGCGCAATATTCCCGTTAATATAGTTTATGACCCGAGTAATGAGTTTTTCCACCGAATCCGATTCCTTTGTGGAAAATTCCTTATGCAAAACCACAAGCAGTTCGTTTAAAATCAGTTTTGCCATTATTGAACGTTCGGGGTCATTCATCTTGGAATAATGGGATATCTTTTCAAAATACGACAGGATACTGTTTTTTATATCGGGATATATATTGTTTACGCCCAATTCCCTGCTGTTAAAAATATCCAGAAGAAGTTCCGGATTTTCGTAAACGATACTTTCGTCAAAATGAATTACTATGCGCTCGTATTCTTTTTTGTCCGAAACGTTTATACAGTGAAATTCTCTCGGGCGGAAAACAAGCAAACAACCGGGATATATCTCGTATGTAGCACCCTCTACGTTAAACGTTCCCGTACCTTTTTTTATGTAGATTGCTTCGTACATATTGTGGCAGTGCCACTGAAATTCTTTTTTTTCGGGAACCTTGTCATAAGTGTGGTGGTAATAGAACCCCTTAAAGCGGATTTTTTCCTGTTTATCAGCCATATAAACCTCTCTGATATTGCTTTTTTTTATAAATTTATGCAAAAAACAGCAATATTAACAATGTTCTTTTTCAGCATAATATAGTATAATACTAAATGTAAAAAATTACAATCAATTTTTTCGGAGGTAATAAAAAAATGCTTGTAGGTGCACAGTTGTATTCCGTAAGAAACAAATGCGGTTCTTCTGCGGAAATAAAAGAAACGTTGGCTAAAATGAAAGAATTCGGATATGCTTCCGTTCAGGTAAGTGGGTTCCCCTATGATGCCGAAGAAGTCAGAAAAGCCGCCGACGAAGTAGGTATCCACATCGGTCTTACTCATACCGATATTAAAGCCGTTATAGGAAATACCGATGAAGTTATACGTAACCACAAAATTCTCGGTGCGGATATGGTAGGCATCGGATATCCCGGCGGATATATTGATTCGGAAAGAAAGATTGACGTTAAAAAAATGTACGAAGACCTTTCCCCCGCAGTTGAAAAAATAAACAATGCCGGCTTAAAGTTCGGCTACCATAACCATGCTATGGAATTTATGCCCAATAACGAGGGTATCGTTCCCATTGATTGGATGTTTGAAAACACAAATTGGAACTTCATTCTCGATACCGGTTGGATGTGCGAAGCAGGCGAAAATGCCGAAAAACGCATTGCGGAATTTGCTTCCCGTCTTCACTACGTTCATCTTAAAGATTTCAAAAAAGCTACCGAACTTAACGAAGAAAGCCATATAAGGATTTCTCCCATCGGTCACGGTGACCTGCCTATGACGGACGTTTGGAATTGGCTTGAAAACGTAGGTGTAAAGATTGCTTACGTTGAGCAGGACAACGCCGCACTTACAGACGACGCTTACGGCGAGATGAAAAAAAGTATAGATTATCTTATTTCGAAAGGACTTGTAAAATAATGGCATCATTTATTCTCTCGGCTTTTGCCGACGAAGCACAGGCAGACCTTAAAGGTCAGATTGCGGCATTAAAGCGCAACAATATCGGTTACCTTGAAATGCGTAACGTAGACGGCAAATGCGTTATCGATTACAGCGAAGAAGAGATCGCAAACTTCAAGAAAGAACTTGACGAAGCGGACATAAAAGTTTCTTCTCTCGGTTCTCCCATCGGCAAGTACAATATCACCGATGATTTCGCACCCCATTTTGAACAATTCAAAAAAGCCTGCAAGACCTGCAAAATATTGGGTTGCACAAAAATGCGTATGTTCAGTTTCTTTATTCCCGACGGCGAAAACGCTATGGATTATAAGGACGAAGTTCTTTCCCGCCTTAAACAAATGCTCGAATATGCCAAAAGTGAGGGCATTGACCTTTGCCACGAAAACGAAGCTCGTATTTTCGGACGTTTGGCGAAAGAATGCATTTTCTTGCAGGAGCAACTTCCCGACCTTAAAGGAATTTTTGACCCCTGCAACTACATAATGGAAGATGAAAATATTCCCTCGGCAATTGACGGTATGGCTAAATACGTGGAATACTGCCATATTAAAGACGGCACTCTCGAAGACCACGCAATCGTTCCCGCAGGTTTCGGTAACGGATGCATAAAAGAAGTTTTGGAAAAAGTTGCCGTTGCAAGGGGCGATAAAGATACTTATCTTACCTTGGAACCTCACCTCTTCCAATTTATCGGCTATTCCAACCTTGACCACCGCACGATGAAGCATAAGTTTGCTTTTGAAACCTCAAACGATTCTTTTGATGCGGCTGTAAACGCACTTAAAGATATTTTAAAAAATCTCGGCTATAATGAAGGAGAAGACAAAAAATGGAAAAAGTAAGATTTGGTATTATCGGTTTAGGTAATATGGGTACCGGCCACTTTGAAAGTTTTGCTGCCGGCAAGATCAAAAACGGTGTTGTTACCGCCGTTGCCGACCTCGTTCCCGAAAAAGTTGAAAAAATAAAGAAAACTGCGGAAAGCAATTCCGATCCCGAATTTGCAAAGAGAATTAACTACTATGCATCCGGTGACGAACTTATCGCCGACAAAAAGTGCGACGTTGTTATGATTGCCGTTCCCCACTATTCTCACCCCGATTTTGCCATTAAGGCAATGAAAGCAGGTCTTAACGCAATAGTGGAAAAACCTGCCGGCGTATACACTCTTCAAGTTGAAGAAATGCTTGAAGAAGCAAAAAAACATCCTGAACTCAAACTCGGCATAATGTTCAATCAGCGGACCAACCCTGCGTTTAAGAAGATGAAAGAGCTTATCGCAAAAGGCGAACTCGGTAAGATTACCCGTCTTAACTGGATAATCACCGACTGGTTCCGTACACAGTGCTACTATGACGGCGGCGGATGGCGTGCTACTTGGAAAGGCGAAGGCGGCGGTGTTCTTTACAATCAGGCTCCCCATAATATCGACCTGTTCCAGTGGATTCCCGATATGATGCCCTCAAAAGTAACCGCTCACGCTTACTTCGGCAAATATCACAACATTGAAGTAGAAGACGAAGTTACCGCTTTCTTCGAATATCCCAACGGCGCAACAGGCGTATTTATCACCACCACAGGCGAAGCCCCCGGAACAAACCGTTTTGAAGTTACCGGTGAAAAAGGTAAACTTGTTTACGAGAGCGGAAATCTTAAATTCTGGCAGAACGAAATGTCTTCAAAAGAATTTATCGAAACTTCCGATCAGGCATTCGGCAGACCTCATACAAGTATGATAGAATACAACATCGGTTTCCCCAATCCTCAGCATGTTGGTATTCTCAACAACTTTGCCAACGCCGTTCTCGGTATTGAGGAACTCTATGCTCCCGCTTCCGACGGTATTAAGGGTGTTGCTCTTGCAAACGCAATGTTGCTTTCCGCTTGGACAAACTCCACTGTTGATATTCCCGTTGACGGCAACAAGTTCTACGATCTGTTGCAGGAACACATCCGTGATTCCAAAATCGAAAAAGACGAGAATGCAGTGGGTGTAACAAGTGACCTTTCTTCCACCTATAATAATAAGTAATAGGACATCCGTATTTCTCAAACATTAAACGGCGGAACGGAATAAATTTCTCCGTTCCGTATTCCTAAAAAGCAAATAATAGGAGAAACGTTATGTTTAAAACAGCAATTGTAGGTTGCGGTGCCATCGCCGCCACTCACGCAGGCAATTTAGTTTCGATGAGCAATGTAAAAATCGTTGCCGTATGTGATATTTTACCCGAACGTGCTGAAAAATTAAGAGATACGTATGCCCCTGATGCACTCGTTTTCGACGATTATATCAAGATGCTTGATGAGGTCAAACCCGACGTGCTCCACGTATGCACTCCCCACTATTTGCACAGCGAAATGGCTGTACAGGCGTTGAAACGCAATATAAACGTTATGCTTGAAAAGCCCGTTGCCATAACGGAAAAGCAGGTAAAAGAAATTGCCGAAGCCGAAAAATCGAGCAGTGCAAAAATTTGCGTATCATTCCAAAACAGGTTTTTAAAACGCAACCGTACCGCAAAAGAACTTGTCGAAAGCGGAAAAGCAGGTAAAGTTTTGTATGCTTACGGCGAAGTTTTGTGGAATCGAGGCGAGCGTTATTACGTTGATTCCCATTGGAGAGGATTTAAATCAACCGAGGGCGGTGGCGTGATGATAAATCAAGCAATTCACACCCTTGACCTTATGCTTTGGATATGCGGAGAAATAGACGGTCTTTCGGCAAAATGCGCCAACTTCCATTTGCAAAACGTTATTGACGTTGAAGATACCTGCGATGCGTACTTAACTTTCAAAAACGGTGCGCAGGGTATGTTCCACGCCACAACTGCTTTTTACAGGGACAAATCTGTTTCCCTTACTTTAAAGTGCGAAAATATGCTTTTGGAACTTAAAGACGATGACCTTTATATAGACGGCGTTAAACAAAATCTTCACGACGACGGAGAAGTTGTTGACGGTAAATTCTATTGGGGTGTCGGTCACAAAATGCTTTTTGATAACTTCTATTCCTGTTTGGAAGAGGGCAAAGATGTGCCCATCCCCCCTCAGGAAGCCTCAAAAGCGCTTTTCGCTTTACTTGCCGCTTATGCTTCCGACGGAAAAGAAATGAAAGGTTTTTAGTATGAAGAATTTTTTTGACGATACGGTTTTGCTCAACAATTCCGTTGCGGTTGATTTATATGAAAAATATGCAAAAAATCAGCCTATAATCGATTACCACTGCCACCTTGTTCCCGCCGAAATCTACGAAAACAAAAAGTTTGAAAACATCGGCGAACTGTGGCTTGCAGGTGACCACTACAAATGGCGTGCTATGCGCCAAAACGGCATCGACGAAAAATTTATCACGGGAGACGCTTCTTGGAAAGATAAATTTTGCGCCTTTGCTTCCACAATGGAATATGCCCCCGGAAATCCTCTTTATTATTGGTCCCATATGGAATTAAAGCAACTTTTCGGTATAAATATTCCCTTAAATTCAAAAAATGCGGAAAAAATTTGGAATCTTGCCAATGAAAAAATAGCCGAAGGCGGTTTTTCTGCGCAGGAACTTATCAAGAGATGCAAAGTTAACGTTATTTGCACCACCGATGACCCTGCCGATGACCTTAAATATCATTTTCTTATGAAAGATTCCGCCCCTGCTACCGTACTGCCCACGTTCCGTCCCGATATCGTTTGCTACGGTCTTAACCGTGACGATATTTTGGATTATATCAAAAAATTGGGCAATTCCGAAAACACAGAGATCGACAGTTTTGCCAAACTTCTTGAAGTTTTGGAAAAGAGACTTGATTTCTTCGTTTCGGCAGGTTGCAAAGTTGCCGACCACGCACTCGGTCACATTCCTCCCGTAAAGGGCGAATACGAAGATGCTGAAAAAGTTTTCGCATCCGTACTTAAAGGCAACAAGGTTTCCGATAGCGATTTGGATAAATATACCGATTTTATGACCCGCTTCTTTGCGGTCAGATACTATAAACGCAATATGGTTATGCAGTTACATATGGCGCCCTTGCGTAACGTAAACGGCAAACTTTTCTCCACGGTGGGTGCCGACAGCGGTATTGACGTTGTAGGCGATCCTATCGTTGCAGAACACTTTGCAAGAATGCTCAATGATATAAACAACGAAGCCGGCTTGCCCAAAACGGTATTCTATTCACTTAACGCCACCGTAAACGATATGATTGCCGCTATGACCGGTGCATTCTCGGGCGAAACTCCCGGAAAAATGCAACTCGGATCCGCTTGGTGGTTTAATGACCACGTTGACGGCATCCGTACCCAAATTCATTCGCTTGCTAACGCAGGTCTTTTGGGCAGATTTATAGGTATGCTTACCGATTCACGCAGTTTCACGTCCTACGTACGCTTTGATTTCTTCCGCCGTATTCTCTGTTCGGAAATCGGCACTTGGGTTGAAAACGGCGAATTTGATGCCGACTGCGGTAAGTTGATTGAGGGAATTTCCTACAACAACGCAAAAGAATACTTCGGATTTTAATTAAAGGAGATATAACTATGGATATGACTTTCCGTTGGTACGGCGAAAATGACCCCGTTACCTTGGAATACATCAGCCAAATTCCGCAAATGAGCGGAGTTGTCACTGCCATATACGACGTTCCCGTAGGTGAAGTTTGGCCTCTTGAACGCATTATGGCACTTAAAGAAAAGATCAATGCACACGGTCTTAAAATGGAAGTTATCGAAAGTGTTCCCGTACACGAAGATATCAAAATGGGTGCTCCCACAAGGGATAAACTCATTGAAAATTACTGTGCAAACATACGCAATTTAGGCAAAGCAGGCGTAAAAGTTATCTGCTATAACTTTATGCCCGTATTCGATTGGCTCCGTTCCGACCTTAAAATGAAAAATGCTGACGGTTCCACCTGCCTTGCGTACGACCAGGCTACGGTAAACAAAATGGATCCCGCAAAAGGCGAACTTTCTCTTCCCGGTTGGGACGAAAGTTATACAAAAGAGCAGTTAAAAGGTCTTCTTGACGCTTACAAGAACATAGATGAAGAAAAACTTATGGAAAACCTCATCTATTTCCTTAAAAAGATAATTCCCGTTTGTGAGGAATGCGACGTTAAAATGGCTATTCATCCCGACGACCCGCCGTGGAGTATGTTCGGTCTTCCCCGTATCATCACTTGCGAGAAGAATATTGACAGAATGTTCAGTGCGGTAGATTCCGAATATAACGGAATAACTCTTTGCACCGGTTCTCTCGGTTGCGACCCCAAAAACGATATGGTTCATCTTGCGGCAAAGTATGCGAAGATGGGAAGAGTTCATTTCCTGCACGCCCGTAACATCAAATTCACAGGCGAGGGCAAGTTTAACGAAAGTCCCCACCCCACTGCCTGCGGTTCACTTGATATGTACGGCATACTCAAAGCACTGCACGATAACGGATTTGACGGTTATACCCGTCCCGACCACGGCAGAAACATTTGGGGTGAAGACGGCAGACCCGGCTACGGTCTCTTTGACAGAGCCTTGGGTGCATCTTATTTAAACGGACTTTGGGAAGCCATTTTGAGAGGAGATAAACAATGAAATTACCTTTTAGTATAGACCTTAACGGTAAAGTAGCGGTAATCACAGGTGCAGGTGGAGTTCTTTGCTCCGGTTTTGCAAAATCTCTTGCCGCTTGCGGAGCAAAAGTTGCTCTTTTGGACATCAATACCGCTTCGGCTGAAAAAGTTGCCGAAGAAATAATTGCCGACGGCGGAGTTGCTATCGCCGTTGAAGCCAACTGCCTTAAAGCAGACAGCCTTAAACAGGCGCACGACACGGTAGTAAGCAAATTGGGCACTTGCGATATTTTAATTAACGGTGCCGGCGGAAACAATCCCAGAGGAACTACCGATAACGAATATATGACTCCCGATATGCTGGGCCAGAAAGAACTTAAAACTTTCTTTGAACTTGATCCCGACGGAATACGCTTTGTTTTCGACCTTAACGTAGTTGCGGCTGTACTTACCACACAAGCTTTTGCAGAAGATATGGTTAAAAAAGGCGGTTCGGTACTTAATGTTTCATCAATGAATGCGTTCCGTCCTCTTACGAAAATCCCCGCATACTCTGCGGCTAAGGCAGCGGTTTCAAACCTTACACAGTGGCTTGCAGTTCACTTTGCACCCTGCGGAATAAGAGTAAATGCCATTGCTCCCGGCTTTTTCGTTACCAACCAAAACAGAGACCTCCTCTTTAAGGACGGCGAACCTACCGCACGTACCGAAAAGATTCTCAGGGGTACTCCTATGAACCGTTTCGGCGAGACCGACGACCTTACAGGCACTCTTCTTTGGCTTTGCTCCGAAGAAGCGTCGGGCTTTGTAACAGGCGTTGTTGTTCCCGTTGACGGCGGTTTCTCCGCATACAGCGGTGTTTAATTAAACAAAAAGAAAGCAGAGTTTTCGCTCCGCTTTCTTTATTTTTATACTGAAAAACGTTCGGAAATTTCCGAAAAAATCAGCCGAAATGATTTTATTAAGACAGTACACACAGGAAGATGCTTCTTCCGTTATATCATGGTGTAACAACGAAGACACGTTTTACAAATGGACGGCAGGAAAATTAGGTGATTTTCCCGTTAGCGAGCGGAATTTCAATTCTCTTATGGAGTTTATGCCATATATCGCCTACGGTTCTACGGGCAACGTGGGATTTTTTGCTATGCGCCATATAAGCGAAAATGAACTCCGTTTTTGCTTTATTATCGTTGCTCCGCATACCCGTGGCAAGGGAATCGCAAAAGAAATGCTGAAAAAAGGGCTTGATATCGCTTTTCAAAACACTAATATTAAAAAAGTTTCCATTCTCGTTTTTGAAAGCAATCCCCCTGCTCTCGCCTGTTACACTTCCGTCGGATTTATTCCAAGCGGAAACGTTGAAACGATTAACTTAAACGGAAAAACAGAAAAACTGATTGAACTTATATATATAAAACGGTGATGTGTAATCGCCGTTTTTATTTTTTTTTGGGGGAAATTATTGATTTGTCATTAGGCACAGAAATTAGGGATTAGTCATTAAGCATTAGGAGTCAGTAATGAGAAATTGGTCAAATACATGTTTTTTCGCGGTGTGACGATGATGCAGGTGCAAAGCACAAGACATAAATAATTGCCGTACTGCAACCGCAAAAACATCTGCTCTTCGCAAAACTTATGCGAGAAAACTGCAATTTTGAGGCTGAACATACCACCTTTTCTCGATAAACCCCTATGCATTCCGCAACATAGTAACGT
>CAZBLS010000012.1:22298-29434 GCA_964492705.1 uncultured Oscillospiraceae bacterium
CATAGTAACGTAAAGCAATCTCAAATCATATAAAACAAACCGCTGTACGGTAACAATGCGTACAGCGGTATAATGCGAAAATAAAATTTTCCGATATTGAACTTTTTAAAATTAAATTTCAAAGGCGAAAAGCACCGAAATGTACACCGATTAGGCGTACTAATCAACTTAACGCCTGCCCGTTGACACTGATTTTATCTTTCATCTTCGGGAACGAGTACGATTCTGCCCAAAGAATCAAATTCAATTTTAACTCGGCTCATATATCTTAAACCTGCCTGTTCCATAACTTCCGCAGGTAATTGAAGTCTTCCCACACGGTCAACCACAACGTATTCGGTATGGGTAGCGTTCTGCCCCGTTGAACCGAATGTATTTTCGCTGTCTTTTTCTTCTTTTTTTAAGTATTCGGCACTTGTACGTCCGTCTCTTATTTTTATGACTCTGTCAACTTTTGCCGAAAGATTCATATCGTGGGTAACGATGATAACCGTCAGTCCCAACTCTTTATTTACTTTTCTGAAAAGATCGAGAATCATATTGGCGGTAGCATTGTCAACAGCACCCGTAGGTTCGTCAGCAAGCAGAATTTTAGGCTGATTTGCCAGTGCAAGAGCAATTGCAACCCTCTGCTGTTCGCCACCGGAAAGGGTAAACAGTTTTGCATCGCACCTATCGCCTATTCCGACAAGGTCAAGTAACTCTTTTGCTCTTTTAACATCCGGTTTTTTGCCTACGATCTCCATTGGCAAAACTATATTTTCAAGTGCAGTGAGATAAGGCAATAAATTGCGTGCACTGTTTTGCCAAATAAACGAAACCGTATTGCGCTTATATGACAAAAGTTCCCGTCCGCTGAGTTTTGCAAGATCAATGCCGTCCACATGAATTTTACCTGCACTGGGAGTATCCAAACCCCCGAGAATATTTAAAAACGTACTTTTTCCGCTTCCGCTTGCGCCGATGACTGCAACAAGTTCTCCCTCTTCGATAGCAAGGTCAAGCCCCTGTAACGCAAGCACTTCGGTTTCGTCGGTTTTATATATTTTAACAAGATTTTCGCAGGAAACGATTGCCATTTATTCTTCTCCCTTTCCCCTTGAAATATTGGAAATTCTTCCGTCGTCAAGGGAATAAACTCTGTCAGCCAACTCCATCATACTCCTGTCGTGAGTAGTCATAATAACTGTAACTTTTTCCTCTTTTATGACCCTATGAAACAGCGACATTATCTTTTCGGAAGTTGAACTGTCAAGTTGCGCAGTAGGCTCATCGGCGAAAATAATTTTCGGTCTGTGAACAATTGCACGGGCAATGGCAACTCGCTGCTGTTCTCCTCCCGAAAGTTGGAAAGGATAATGGTCTTTTCTTTTTGCAAGCCCTACAAGTTCAAGGCAATGCTCTATTCTCTCCCTATCAATGGGAAGATTGGCTATACGCAACATAAGTTCCACGTTTTCGTATGCGGTCATAGAACCGATAAGTGCCACCGACTGAAATACAAAGGAAATATAATTTCGCCTTAACTCATCGCCGTCACGGTCGCTTATATCTGTAATATCGTGACCGTTAATGAATATTTTACCGCCGGTAGGTTTATCGAGAGTACCCAAGATATTCATAAGCGTGGTTTTTCCGCTACCCGACCTGCCTTTAAGTACCGTAAGAGTATCTTTTTCAAACTCTGCGGTTATTCCCTTTAAAACTTGAACTGTATTATTGCCCTGCTTAAACTCTCGGGTTATGTTTTCACAACTGATTACCGTACTCATACTTTATTCCTCCCCGAGTTTTATAGCACTTGCCGCTTTGATATATTTAAGCATTTTAACGGCAACAAAAGTTCCTGCACCGATAAGAATAAGAATTATAAATGCAAGTTTGAAGATATCCGCAAGTTCCACCGATACGGTATACGGAGGCATACTGCCTATTTCGCTGAACGCAGACTGCAACAGCGGTGCAAACATTATTCCGCCTGAAATGCCTCCTGCAATACCCAATATTATGGGCAAAACGCAAATCAGTGCCTGTTCGTTAAACACCATTGATTTTACTTGCCCAAGTGACATACCCAGTGCACGCATAGTACCTATTTGCAACGTTCTGCTCTTTACCGAAATTATCCAATATATGGCAAAACCGATAGCGCAAACAGCCGTCACTGCCAAGAAGCCAAGTGTCAGTGCACCGTTTATCGCCTGTCGAACCGAATCGATTTGCGCAAGATAAAGATTACGCTTGCAGTTGATTATTTCCTTTATACGGGCACCGTTTTTAATTGCCAAGTCTTTAAAATACTGCGGTTCCTGCTCGGTATTCAAAAATGTTCTGTAAAGTTGGTTTTTAGCCACCGCATCGCAGGTATTCCTGTTTACTATCACAAGATATCTGTTTTCCGTTTCGCCCGAACCGTCCTTGAAAGTTGAATAATACGTGGGCCACGCTTCGATAATATCAAGCACCTGCAAAAACATAACGCTTTGCGCCGCAAGGGAAGAATCCGTATTGACGTAAATTCTGTCACCTATGCTGACTTTCAGCATTTCTGCGGTATTTTTACTTATAATGCATCCGTCGGGGGTGTTTTTAAGCATAAGCATATATGAAGAAAACGGTTTTTCAAGACAGGAATCGTCGACGGTTACAATATTTGAAAACTCATCCGGCTCTATCCCCATAAACTGAATGTTATTTTCTATAAATTGCCCGTATGGGGTTCTCAAATACGGTGAGTTTCCGCATACGACTCTTGTTGCTTCCGTGTTCTTTGCCGAAGAATAGAAATATTTCCGTTCAACGGAACTTGTGCTGTCATATGCCGAAAATTTCAGGTCGATTATCATATCACAGGGATTTGCATATGTTGCCGACCTATCGCTGTTACTGTTCATAGTACAGGCAGACACGGAAGAAAATGCACCTATGGCAACGGTAACGGACAGGAAAATGATAATAAATTTTTCCTGCAACATCATACGTGAAACATGAGAATACGCCAAATATTTTTCCGCTTTCCAATTTTTCTTGAAAAGTTTTCCAACAAGTCGCAAAATAAAAGGATAAACAAGTATAAATGTAAGGGCAATAAATGCAAAGAAGCAAATCAGCAACAAATATGCAAGAGGCTGAATCTTACCTGCCGAAGTGATTATTCCCTCTTTTTGCCTTACGAGAACATAGTAGGAATATGCGGAAATTGCACCGGTTACGGCAGCACAGGCTGCGATAACCGCGTTTTGAATAACGCCTTTTTTAAATTTTGACCTTTTACGTACAACAATCTCCACTCCTGCCGCTTTATATACGGGAATAAGCATTGTAATCAACGCCGCCAAGCCTGCCATCGCACCGAAAATAACGGCAGATGAAGATATTTCCAATTTTATAGGTGCTCTTTGCGCAAACTCCAAAAATCCCGAGGTAGTTCCTAAAAGGGAGCACAGCAATCTTGAAATAAAAGGGGCAATAATTACGCTTATTAAGGCAAGTATTCCTCCTTGGCACAGATATAAAAGCAGTATCTGCCACCTTGACGCACCTCTTGAATTTAACATTGCAATCTCGTTTTTGTCGTTTTCCACAACAAATTCCGAAATCATAAAGATAAAGAACGCAACCAATATAAGTATGGGCGCATAAAAAAGCGTAAGTAAAATATTTACCGAAGCCATATTGGAACTGTATTCCCTGTATTCAAGTACGGGAGGCACCGTTACATTGGCATTGGAATCAAGTCCCCATTCGATAAGATGCTTATTAAGTCGGTCAAGGGACGCAATCATATTTTCCGTTTGGTCAAGGTCGAATTTTGTATAGTCGCCTGCATAATACCAACAAACCTTACCTATAAAGTTTCTTTCATCGAAAATATGTTCCTTAAAAAGGGAATAATCGCAATATATTTCTTCACCGCTGTCTTTTACGGCAATAGGATTTATCGGACTGCTCGAATATTCAAACACACCCACTATTTTAAGTTTCAAAACATCTTCGGTATAGGAATTTAAAATATCATATTTCGTTTCCCCTGCCTGAATTTCACTGCCCAAAGCATATCCTGTATTTTGTTGTGCAACACGGCTTATCATTACCTCGATACATCCGTTTTCATCAAGAGTGCCCGAGGGCATTCTTCCGCTGATTATTTCCACTGCATTTTCGTAAGTATTGCAGGCACGCACGGTTATCCTGTTAAGATTATTCTGTAAAACGTCTCGTGAATCGCCGGTAGTAAGCTTAATTGAAGAAAAGGTAATGCTTTTTACCATTGCGGGCATATTCATCGCTTTGTAAAGTTCATTTTCCAAATAATCGGTACAGAACTCAAAATTGCTCTTATTTACCGTACTGTCACCTTTTTCAACGGTTTCGATGCCGTCAACATTTACGCCGAAAGACGCAAGCGAACAGGAAAGTGTAACTCCTCCGGGAGCAAGACCGCTTTCGTTTTGATATGTTTCCATTTGCGTAACGAACATACGGTGCGCAATACCGGCAGAATATATGGGAATAGTCCCTGCGATTATAACGGCAATAAGAATTCCGGCAAAAAGCGAAAGCATTAAAACTTTATTATTTAATATCTTTTTTACGGCAAGTTTTATCATCTTAATACCACGCTTTCACCTACTTCAAGTCCCGAAAGAACCTGATAGTTTTCTCCGTCCGTTGCACCTACGGTTATTTCTCTGTCAACAAGTACGCCGTTTCCGTCAAGCATCAAAACTATTGCGTTTCCGTTTCCAAGCAAAAGCAATGCTCTTTTCGGCACGAGAATACAATCCTTTATTTCGGAAATAACAACCGAGAATGTACCCGGAACGTTATCTTCCAAACCCAAAATCATATCGTGAGAAATTACAAATTCATTTCCCGTTGTGCTTGGAATACCCACGATGACACCGTTTGCGGTATAAGTCTGATTTCTGTACGAATACGTAACGGTTCCTCTTTCGTAAAGTTTGAATTCCTTATCCAAACCGCTTGAAGAATTTAAGTATAGACTGTTCCCCCGTTTGTTACCCCGAAGAGTCTTATTTTCGGAAATAGTCCCCATTGTCACTACGGCAGTTTTATATTCATCAGCCTGCGGACGTTCTACCTCGGGAGGAAGAATACTTTCAAATTCTTTTTGAGCACATCCCGACAGCATTCCAACCGACGAGATAATTAAGATAAATGCAAGCAGTTTTTTGACCATTTTCGACTCCTTAAACATTGTTAAGAATATTGTACAGCATAAACGGAATTTTTTCAAGCATTTATATTGCAATAAACGTATTTTTTTACCGATTTTTGATTTGACCGCAAGATAATAATGATATATAATTTATAAAAAATCAGTTTGGAGTACAAAATGAAGAAAAATGAGATCATAACTCTTACAATAACAGATACAAACAGTGACGGTGCAGGCGTTGGCAGATATGAGGGTGCGGTGGTTTTCGTTCCCTACGCACTGCCCGACGAAACCGTGGAAGTTTTAATTATCAAAGTGGCAAAGAACTACTGTGTTGGCAAAATACAAAAGATTTTAACGCCATCAAAAAGCCGCATTGAACCTAAATGTCCGTATTTTTACCGTTGCGGAGGATGCGACTTTCAGCATATGGAATATTCGGCACAACTTAAAGAAAAATGTGCTTCGGCAATCGGTAATATACGCAAACTTTCGGGTGAAGACATAAACACGGAAAATATAATCGGCGCAGATAATATTTGGGCATACCGCACAAAAGCCCAATTTCCCGTAGGCTGTGACAGAGACGGTCAGCCTGTTCTCGGTTTTTTCTCCCCTAAAAGCCACAATATTATTTCAATCGGCAACTGCCTTTTACAAAGCGAAAAGTGCAATAAAGTAATTCCTGCCGTAAAAGAAGCCGTAAAAAAGAGCGGAATTTCCGTTTATAACGAAAAAAACCGTAAGGGCGTACTTCGTCATGCAATCGGACGCAGTTCAAAATACGGACTTACAGTTATAGCGGTCACAAATTCAAAAAAACCTCTCCCCCATGTTTTTGTTGAAGAAATGCGCAAGAATTTGCCTGAAATGACTTCACTTGTGCAAAACTTTAACTTAACTTCGGGCAATATTATTCTCGGTAACGAAAACTTACTGCTTTGGGGTAAAGAATATCTCGAAGACGAACTGTGCGGAATTAAATTTCATTTGCGCCCCATGGCTTTCTTGCAGGTCAATCCCGAGCAAGCCGAAAAACTCTACAGCATAGCCGTTGAAAAAGCAGGTCTTACGGGCAACGAAACGGTTTTTGACGCATATTGCGGTATCGGAATTATGAGCCTTATGCTCGCAAAGAAAGCAAAAAAACTCTACGGCGTTGAAATTATTCCCGAAGCCACCGAGTCGGCAAAGGAGTCCGCAAAACTTAACGGTATTGAAAATGCTGAGTTTTTAACGGGAAAATGCGAAGATATTCTTCCACAACTTATAAACAGCGGAATTAAACCAGACGTTCTCGTTGTCGATCCGCCCCGAGCCGGCTGCGAACAGTCGCTCCTTGAAACAATCGCCAATGCGGATATCAAAAAAATCGTCTATGTATCCTGCAATCCGGCAACTCTCGCCCGTGATATAAAAGTTCTCTCATCCTACGGATACTCACTCTCCGATGCAACTTTCGTGGATATGTTTTGCCACACAAAGCATGTTGAATCTGTCGTTTGTCTCACAAGAAAATGAGCCAAAATTGGCTGAAAATGAGCAAAAACTACCCTTTTTGACCGGTTTTTAGATTGAATTTCAAAAAACTTGTGTTCAAAATCAAAAATCGTCCCAAATTTGAATTGGGACAAATGAGAGTTTTGAGCGGAACTCGAAACTCTCATTTACAGCAGTTTAGTATAAGATATCGAAGAAAATATATAAAAACAAAGGAGAAGTTTATGCTTTACATTCATGAGAATAATCTTCAAACAAAAATAAGAACGAACTACAAAAACAAAGCTACAGAAATTCAAAACTTGTACGATACAGTGTACTTGCCGATGCGAACAGAAATATCTTCTCTTACTTTTTCAGAGGCAAATCCCGATGCTTTTGTCAGAGCAACCGAGATTTTTAATGCTTATTATGATTTCTTAAACACATTTTCAGCCGCACACGGTATATCATC
>CAZBLS010000013.1:0-28671 GCA_964492705.1 uncultured Oscillospiraceae bacterium
ATGTCAGCGGAAGATTTGGATTTGCGGAGAATAACGAGTATGAAATACAAAGGAATGCTTACTGTTATAAAAATACGAATCGGAGAAAAGTATTGATTTATTTAGTAAAATCGCTTATAATGTTCCCGTACCGATTTCATATTATCCAATGTGAAATTATTCTTTTTTTATAACCGAAAACAGGTCAAAATACTTAAAAAGCAAATCCGAACGGAGAAATATATGAACTGCATAGTATTTGATTTAGAATGGAATCAGCCTGTAAGTGCCAAGCAAAGGCAGTGCACGCCTTTGTTGCTTAACGGTGAAATCATTCAAATCGGAGCCGTAAAAACCGACGAAGACTTTAATGTTGCGGACACTTTTAAAATTACGGTATCTCCCAAATATTACAGAAAAATGCATAAACACGTATCTAAACTTACGGGAATTACCACCGACGATCTTCAATACGGTTTCCCCTTTCCGACGGCTTTTAAGCACTTTATAAAATGGTGCGGTACGGATTTTACTTTCTTCACTTGGGGTCCCGACGATATAAAAATGCTACGGGACAATATGGTTCTCCATAAACTAAACACCGATCTGCTTCCGGATACATACAACGTTCAAATGATATTTGACAATCAGATCACAAGGGAAAACCGTCAGATTTCTCTTGAATACGCAATGGAGAAAATCGGCAAACAGCCTTTGGAATCGCACGATGCCTTAAACGACGCCAAAAATACCGTAAGCATCTGCCGTCATTTGGATATGGTAAAAGGTATGGCTGAATACGGTAAGTTACAAAAGTGTTTTTTCGGCAATAAAGAAACGTCAAAGAAAACCTACCTGTCACAGACTTCGGCGCTTAAAGAACCTGACACCGTCAACTTTTTATGTCCCACCTGCGGTTCCGCAATTAAGTGTACGGGCATTATTCGCCAAAACGCCGTCAAGCACATTTGCATAGCAAAATGCGAGAACGGTGACGAATTTTTTGTCCGTTTTAAATTTCACAAAGAGCAAAACGGAAAAGTCGGTGTTTCAAGAATTATATACGAACTGACCGAAGATAACAGGATGTATTATCTGCTTCAAAAGCAAAACTCAAACAAAACAGATGTTGCGCATTTGTCAAAAGCAAACTGAAAGCAATTATATCTGCAAAAAAGAGCAATTGCTATGCATTGCACCGTGAACGGGCAAAAATCGGTGGCAAAAAGATTTTTGTGCGAATTCACGTAAAAAGTTAAAATTCGGCATTAAAAAAACATTTTAAGCAAAAAAGCCCACCCATTACTTGGGCATCGGTAGGTGAAAGATTTCTTTTGAGCGGTTTGTCCGTATTTGAATTCTGCGGAAACAAATCGCTTACAAGATTTATTCTTATAAATGAAATTACCGCATCACCTAAAAACTTACTAAAAAAGGAGAACACATAATGAAAACCAAAATACCGCTTATTATCATCTCGGTTTTGTTATTTTCGGGACTGCTTATTATCGCTTCCCTTCTTGCGAAAAATAGTCGGATTTTCAGCGAAATATCCGAACTTCAAATAAATACTCACACCGTAACCGAAGATTTTGATTCATTTTATATTAAAACCGATGTTGCCGATTTGGAATTTATGGTTTCGGACAACAATATATGCAAAGTGGAATGCCGTGAAGAAAAGGACTTTCCGCACAGCGTCCGTATGGAAAACAACACTCTTTTTATTACTTGCAAAGAAAAGAAATTGTTCGATTTTTCGCTGATAAACTTTTCTTCCGTTAAAATAACGGTGTATCTGCCAAAAGACGAATACTCTGCCCTCACAGTAAGCGGAAGTACGGGAAACATCACCGTTCCCGAGAACTTGGTCTTCGCAAATTCCGATATTTCCATTACTACGGGCGATGTGAACTTTTGCGCAAGTGTCAGCAAAAACGCAAATATTACGTCAACCACAGGCAATATAGCCGTTAGCGGAACAAACGCCGATAATCTTAATATTTCCCTCACCACAGGCAAGATTTCCGTTTTTGATGCCGAAATAAAAGAAAATCTTACCGCAAACGTAAAAACAGGAAAATGCACATTAAATAACGTTACCTGTAACGGTCTGACCTCCACGGGGACTACCGGCGAAATCGCCCTTACAGATGTTTGCTCAAAGGGAAATTTTTCGGTTAAAAGAACCACCGGCAATATAACTTTAAGCGGTTGTGACGGCAAAAATATTTCACTTACCGCAACCACGGGCGATATTACGGGCGCACTTAATTCTCCCAAAACTTTTGAGACGCAATCGAACACGGGTAAAATTTCCGTACCCTCTTATCCTGAAAGCAGTGCAAACGGAATTTGCAGTATTTCAACAGGCACGGGAGATATAAATATCTCGGTTAAAAATTAAGTTTTCGGTGAAATTACACCGAATTTGCCATATGTGTTAACCAACTTTTGGAATTATAAATATTCCGCTTGACAAAAAAACGAATATCATATATAATTCTAACGTCCACTGGGAGAGATGGCTGAGCTGGTCTAAGGCGCACGATTGGAAATCGTGTAATGGCTAATACCCATTCAGGGGTTCGAATCCCCTTCTCTCCGCCAAAAACCCGTTCTCGCAAGAGTACGGGTTTTTTCACTTATTACTTATTACTTATTACTTATTACTTATTACTCATTGTTTATTACTCATTGTTTATTACTCATTGTTTATTACTCATTGTTTATTGCTTCATTTCTCACTTTTCATCCCTAATATCTAACCCCTATTGTCTCTCTCCTCGACTTAAATATAAAGTTCAAAATGACCGCAATATTCAAACAAAAAAACAGCGTCATTTACGTCGCTGTTTTTCCGATATTATCCGCTATTTACTTTATTCTATTTTTCTTCCGCCTGTTTGGGATCGGCTTTTACCTTTACGTATTCCGCCCTGTGAGATCCGATTTCCGTAACGGTGATTTCCAACCCGTTTACTTTAAACTTGTCGTTCTTTTCGGGCACACGTCCCAAGTTTTCCATTATCCAACCGCTGAGCGATACGCTTTCGCTTTCCGCATCAAAATCGAAAAATGCGCAAAAATCGTCCATAGTAACATTGCAGTCAACGCTGTAAGTATTTTCACTTATTTGCTTAAACGCTTCTTCCACCTCATCGTGTTCGTCCCAAATATCGCCCACAAGTTCCTCTAAAATATCTTCCATTGTGACCATACCGAGCGTACCGCCGTATTCGTCCACGACTATCGCCACGTGAGATTTTTCCTTTTGCAATGTTTTAAGTATATCACTTATTTTTTCAAAGCGGTGAATATATATTGCAGGGGCAATAATGTCCTTTACGGCTTTCTTCGTTATTCCCGTGCCGGAATAAAAATCTTTTTGGTGAATAACGCCGATTATGCTGTCCATATTTTCCTTATATACGGGCAAACGTGAATACTTGGTTTCGGTGAATATTCGGGCAATCTCTTCCTTGGTAGCCTCCGCTTCAACACCTGCAAGATCTACTCTGTGGGTAAGTATGTCTTCCGCACGCAGTTCGGTAAACTCAATTGCGTTGCGCAACAGGTCGCCCTCACCCGAATCTATTCCGCCGTCAATGCTTGCTTCCTCAACAATCGTAAGAAGTTCTTCCTGCGACATTTTGTTATCCGACTGTATTTTAAGCATTTTGGCAAGGAGTTTTTTCCATTGGGAAAATATATACGTAAGAGGACTGAAAAGTTTCATTAAAACGCCGATTACGGGTGCGGAAAACATTGCGAATTTTTCAGGACAGTCCTTTGCAATGCTTTTAGGTGAAATTTCACCGAAAATAAGTACAAGAACCGTAATCACCACGGTAGAAACGGTTGCACCCGCACCGCCCAAAAGTTCCACGAACACCACCGTACCCAACGAAGCAAGTGCTATATTAACTATATTGTTACCTATAAGCACGGCAGAAATAAGTTTATCGTAATTTTCCGAAATATCAAGCACTCTCTTTGCGCTCTTGTCGCCTTTTTCGGCAAGATTTTTTACTTTTGCCCTGTTAAAAGTGGAATATGCCGTTTCCGTTGCCGAAAAATACGCCGACATTATAAGGCAAAATACCATTGCCGCATACTGAATTGCCATTTTAAATGTTTACCTTTGCGGTTTTTATACCGCCCTTTCGCTGTGTGACAGATTAATTAAGGCACAAAAAGACACACCTGTACGCTTGCGTATAAGTGTGCCGAATTTATTTTCCGTATTATCAGTGGTAGTATCGTCGTCGCCGGTACTGTCGCCGTCCATTGTGCCGTTAACCTCTCATTAAAATTCTTAAATAATTTTAGCAGATAAACAAATTACTGTCAACATGAAAAACAGTATTTGCCGTATTTTCCGTAAAAAAACGTTTTTCGGTGAAAATAAATGTGGATTTAAGTGGGATTATACATAAAACTTGTTGACTTTGACGCAAAACTGTTATATAATAAATGCATTAAAAAGGGGAGTTCCCTTTTATCACAGAGGTTTGTATGAAAAAGTTTGAAGTTATAACCGATATTTATTTCGGCAACAATGCTCTTGACAGGCTCAAAGATATCGGATACAAAAAAGTATTTATCGTTTCGGATCCCTTTGTTGTACAAAGCGGTATCATCCGTCACATAACCCGTCCTCTTGACAGTGCCGGCATACAGTACGATATTTATACCGACGTTGTCGCCGACCCCACTGTTGAAAAGGTTATCGCAGGTATAACGGCTGTTATGAAAGCCGCTCCCGAATGTTTGATTGCAGTAGGCGGAGGAAGTGCCATTGACCTTACAAAATCCGTAAGGAAGATTGCCGCACAGATCGACCCCAACTTCAACCCCCGTTTTATCGCCATTCCCACCACAAGCGGTACGGGAAGTGAAGTTACTTCTTTCTCGGTTATTACCGACAGTCAAACTCACACCAAAATTCCCTTGGCTTCTCCCGATATGACGCCCGACGAGGCAATCTTGGACGAAGTTCTCGTAAAGAGTGTACCTGCAAGCGTTACCGCCGACACGGGTATGGACGTACTTACTCACGCGATCGAAGCATACGTAAGTATCAACAATAACGAATTTTCAGGTGCTTTGGCGGAAAAGGCCGTTGAGATTTGCTCACAGTTCCTGTTCCGTTCATATTCCGACAACAACGACTCTCACGCAAGGCGTAAAATGCATATTGCCGCCTGTCTTGCAGGTCTTGCATTCAACTCCGCATCCTTGGGTCTTAACCACGGTATGGCGCATCAGTTAGGTGCGGTATACCACATTCCCCACGGCAGAGCAAATGCGATACTTTTGCCTGTTATTATTGCGTACAACAGTAATATTAACGATATTTCACGCAGCCGTGAAACCTACGAGCAGTGCGTAAGAAAATATTGCAACATCGCACGCACCTTGGGCTTGCACAGCATTAACGAAGTTATGACCATACACTCACTGTGCAACTATGTACGCTTCATTGCCGAAGAAATGTGCATACCTATGCATTTAAGCGAGATTCTTTCCATATCGAAAGAAGAGTACGAAGCATCCTTGCCCGCAATGGCTGATGCCGCTCTTAAAGACGGATGCACCGCTACCAACCCTCGCATCCCCACCCGTGACGAAGTTATCGAACTTTATAAGAAAATATGGTAAACACCGTTATCTGCCACTGCAAAAAGATTACTTACGGTCAAATTCGGCAGGCTGTCCTTGACGGTGCCGAATCGGTTGACGAAGTTGCCGACATTTTAGGGTGCGGTACCGTTTGCGGTGCTTGCTACGGCAGAATACAGGATATTATCGATTCTTTATGAAAGGAATGCGACACTGCATTGCGGTGTCGCTTTTAATTTATGAAAAAAGAAAAAATCGAACGCATAAATTTTCTTGCACGCAAAGCAAAATCCGTAGGTCTTACGGAAGCGGAAAAGGATGAGCAAATGGCTCTCCGTGAAGAATACCGTGCTTCTTTCCGTGCCGACCTGCATAACACTTTGCAAAATACATATATTAAGCGCCCCGACGGCACGGTTGAGAAAGTTATGCGCAAACCCGATGCGAAATGCTGACCGTTTCAACGGTATAATGCTGAAATATTACAATCCGGTCCGAAACTCATTTATCAAAGTGGGTTTCTTTTTTTCTTTTCCCGATATACCGTTTATGCATATTATCTTTAAGAAACCTTTTCGGATATAATCTGTCTGCCGATTTTAGTGGCGGTATTTGCCTATCCCGAACATTTAAGAAAACTCTTTCCGTACTTACACTTGCATTTATCAAAAAATTGTCCCTAATTTACCGCAATACTCATTACTTTCCTCTGCGCAATTGCCGAACCGTATTGAAGTATGATATATTTGTACACAAACGGTATGGTGCGGATAGTTTCCGTACTTTGGAGTGCAGTATTACCCGGTTTTGTCGTAATCATCTGCACTTTTGGGGCGCAGAAACGCCTTTTCGGTAGGTATTTCCGTATTTTGAAGTATTGTTTATTTGCTCATGCCTTTTTCGGTGTGCATATTGCCCATACCGATATATTGCCTGTTTGCACACTTTTATCCTTATGTTACCAATGCATATACAGTCCGTATTTTTCGGTGAACATATTGCCCCACTTGGCGTGATTTTCCATACTTTTGAGTGCAGTATCTCCTCGTTTTTCAATATTTTTGCCTTGCTTCGATGTATCGCCCCACTTAGCGGTGTATTCGCACTTTGCGATGCAACAGGCACTCCGATTAGTAATTGTCTTCTGCACTTTTTTTGGAGTGCAGTATTTTCCCATTCGGTAATAAATTTCTGCATTTTGCGGCGCATTAACTCCCTCGGCGTAATTTCTCGCACTTTGAGGTTCAAGTATCCCTTTTCTCCGCAGTGTAAAATAAAAAGAGGTGCGACATTAAAAAGTGTCGCACCTACTGTTTTGTGTTTATATGTACAAATATGCATATATGCTTATTTCAACCAATTAAAGGTGAAGAACCCTTTCTTTTATCTCCTGTGTTCTGCCTTGGTTCCAATACTGCGTTCCGATATATCCGCAAGTGCGCCTTGCCACGTTCATTTTCGCCTGATCGGTATTTCCGCAGTTGGGACACTTCCAAATAAGTTTGCCGTCGCCGTCCTCGATTATCTCTATTTCGCCATCGTAACCGCATTCTTGGCAATAATCGCTCTTGGTGTTCAACTCGGCATACATTATGTTGTTATAAATAAACTCCATAACCGACAAAACCGCATCGATATTATGTTGCATATTGGGAACTTCCACGTAGGATATTGCTCCTCCGGGTGAAAGCGCTTGGAATTTTGCTTCCAAAGCAAGTTTATCGAAAGCGTCGATATTTTCCGTAACGTGAACGTGATAACTGTTGGTTATATAGTTCCTGTCGGTTACGCCTTTAACAACGCCGAATCTCTTTTGCAAGCACTTGGAGAACTTATACGTAGTGCTTTCAAGAGGCGTTCCGTAAAGGGAATAGTCGATATTCTCATCTTTCTTCCACTTTGCGGTATACTCATTGAGTTTTTCCATTATTTTGAGTCCGAACTCTTCGCCTTCCGGCTCGGTAAGTTTTTTCCCTATAAGTGCGTAAACGCATTCCCAAAGGCCTGCATATCCGAGAGACAGCGTTGAATAACCGCCGTGAAGATATTTATCTATGGTCTCACCTTTTTCAAGACGGAGAAGTGCGCCGTGTTGCCAAAGTATGGGAGCGGCATCCGAGAGCGTGCCGGTAAGCCTTTCGTGCCTGCATTGAAGTGCACGGTGACAAAGTTCCATTCGTTCATCGAATATTTCCCAAAACTTCTCCTCATCCCCCTGCGCCGAAAGTCCGATATCCACAAGGTTTACGGTAACAACGCCTTGATTGAATCTGCCGTAGTACTTGGGTTTGCCGTTTTCATCCACGTAAGGCGTAAGGAAACTCCTACAACCCATACAGGTATAGCAATGTCCCTCACCGTTTTTGTCCACTTTGTTTTGAAGCATTATTTTCTCGGAAATATAATCCGGAACCATTCTTTTTGCTGTGCATTTTGCCGCAAGTTCGGTAAGATAGAAATACTCGCTGTCACGGTGAATATTGTCTTCTTCCAAAACGTATATAAGTTTGGGGAACGCAGGTGTTATCCACACGCCTTTTTCGTTTTTAACGCCCCTGATACGCTGACGGAGTGTTTCTTCGATTATCATAGCAAGGTCACGCTTGGTCTGCGGATCCTGTGCTTCGCCCAAATACATAAATACCGTAACAAAGGGTGCCTGACCGTTGGTGGTCATCAGCGTTACAACCTGATACTGTATGGTCTGAATTCCGCTTCTTATCTCTTCTCTTAACCTTGATTCGGTTATTCTGTCTATTTTGTCGTTTGAAAGTGCTTCATTTACTTCTTCAAGTTCTCTTTCAACCTGAACACGTATTTTCTTACGGCTAACATCAACAAAAGGTGCAAGATGGGTAAGGCTTATGCTCTGTCCGCCGTACTGGCAGGAAGCCACCTGTGCTATTATCTGCGTTGCAATATTGCAGGCAGTGGAAAAACTGTGGGGCTTTTCAATGCAAGTTCCGCTTATTACCGTACCGTTTTGAAGCATATCCTCCAAATTGACAAGATCGCAGTTATGCATATGCTGTGCAAAGTAATCCGCATCGTGGAAGTGTATGATTCCCTGTTCGTGGGCTTCGACTATATCCTTGGGCAGAAGCATTCTCTTGGTAATGTCCTTGCTCACTTCGCCTGCCATATAGTCCCTTTGTACACTGTTTACCGTGGGATTTTTGTTGGAATTTTCCTGTTTAACTTCTTCGTTATTGCATTCGATAAGGCTGAGTATCTGCTCGTCGGTAGTATTCGATTTCCTTACAAGCGCACGGGTATAGCGGTAGGTAATATAGTTACGTGCCACGTCGAATGCACGCTGATTCATTATCTGATCCTCTACCATATCCTGTATTTCTTCCACGTTAAGCGAACGATTCATATTCATTGCGGCACTTTCCACGTCTTCCGCAATGCGTTTGATCTGTATAGGCGTCATACGCGATGACGGCACAACGCTCTCGTTTGCCTTTGTGATCGCTACAATGATTTTTTGCGGATCAAATACGACCTCCGCACCGCTGCGTTTTATGATCTTCATAAAAAACGTTCTCCTTTCACCGTCGGTTTTGTCCTTTTTTAAGCACTATATAGTGTAACAAAATATTGTGTTACTGTCAACCGAAAATTACTATATCTTGTGCTTTTTTATTTACCGAAAGTGATATATTCACCTACGTGCATATTATCGTATTACACGGGGTTTTGGGGCACAAAAGAATGCAAATCAGCCGCAAAACGCAATCGGAAAGAAAAAAATTTATCTTATTTGAACTTTTCTTCCCCCGTTTTTTTATCAAGAAGTATGCGTTCAAAGGCAACGGTCGCCTCACTTTTACGGGAAGAAGTAAGCATATATACCGAACGCATAGGCAATTCTTCCTGTAAGTCTACTATGCAAAAAGTTCCGTCATTATTTACGGGAAGCATAGTTTCCGGCATAAACCCTATGCCAAGTCCCGCTTTTACAAGGGGCAATATTTGGTCTGCCACAGAGGCTTCTATATCAGGCTCGAAAGCAAGTTTTTTTGAAGAAAAAGCATCGGTATAAAACCTGTATGTCCAAGTTTGCGCACCGAGGGAAATTATGGGATACTCTGTCAGTTCTTTCAGTGAAACTTTTCTTCCCTCAAAATTTTTTGCGTACTTAATTCCGCAAACCGCTTTTTCCTTAAACCGCATAATTTCGGTTTTTGCCGAATTATCGGGCACCGTAACAGGTCCCGTTACCACGGCGATATCTGCATTTCCGCTATGCATTTCTTCCACCGCCGAGGGCGACGTGCCGTTTATCAGGCGAATGTGCACGTCGGGATATTTATCGTGAAAATCTTTTAAAACAGGCAAAAGTATGGAATGCAGCGCAACTTCCGTGGTCGCTATCCGCAACGTTCCGCCCTGTAATCCTCTTATATTTGCAATTTCCTCTTCCCCTGCACGCAACTGCTCAAACGCAACCGATGCTCTCCTGTACAGCATTTCCCCCTCTGCCGTCAACTGCACGTTTCGCTTTGTTCTTACAAAAAGTTGGCACCCAAGTTCCCTTTCCAATATTTTTACCGAACGGGTTATATTGGGCTGACTGTTCATAAGTATTTCCGCCGCACGTGTAAAACTCCCGTACTTTGCAACAAAATAAAAAATCCTGTAACGGTCATAACTGATATTCATACAAGCCTCATAACAATTTGATATAACAGACTGTAAAATTAAGTATTTTACATATTACTGTTTTGGCATTATAATGCATATTCGGAAATCAGTCAATACGTATTTGAGGAGTATTTATATGAACAAAGATCTTACGGTAGGAAAACCGTCCTCCGTGCTTGCAAAATTCTGTCTGCCACTGTTCGGCAGTATTATTTTTCAGCAACTGTACAATATTGCAGACAGTTGGGTAGCAGGCAAATTTATAAATCAGAATGCACTTGCCTCGGTGGGCAACAGTTATGAAATTACGCTTATATTTATCGCTTTCGCATTTGGATGCAACATTGCCTGTTCGGTAATAGTATCACGTTATTTCGGCGGAAAGGATTACGGCAAAATGAAAACAGCCGTATATACGTCAATGGCCGTAAGTGCCGTTGTTTGCGCTGTTTTAATGCTTGTCGGTCTTTTATTTTGCACCGACCTTTTAAATTTAATCAAAACTCCTCCCGAATTACTTGCCGATTCGTCACTGTATCTTAATATTTACATTTGGGGTCTTCCCTTTGTATTTTTCTACAACATCGCCACGGGAATTTTTTCCGCCCTCGGCGACAGTAAAACGCCGTTTATTTTCTTAGCGGTATCTTCACTTTCCAACATCGGTATGGACATTTTGTTCGTTACAAAATTCGGTATGGGCGTTGAAGGCATTGCTTTCGCCACACTTATCTGTCAAAGCATAAGTTGTATTTTGGCGCTTGTTACGGTATTTATGCGCTTAAAGAAATTTGATACCGGCAAAATAAAACTTTTCTCCTTTGAACTTGTTGTCCGTTTTGCCGAAATCGCAGTACCCAGTACACTCCAACAGTGCTTTATATCTGTGGGAAACGTTATAATTCAAGGTATAATCAACGGTTTCGGTCCCGAAATTATGGCAGGATATTCCGCATCGGTAAAACTTAACAACTTGGTTATCACATCTTTTACCACTCTTGCCAACGGAATTTCCAACTATACTTCCCAAAACTTGGGTGCCGGAAAACCCGAGCGGATAAAATCGGGATTTTTTGCAGGTCTGAAACTCGTTTTTGCCATAAGCATCCCTCTTACCCTACTGTATTTCTTCTTGGGCGAACCGCTTATGCGCCTGTTCCTTGATGCTCCCACCAAAGATGCCCTTAACAGCGGTATTGCGTTTTTGAAGATACTTTCGCCATTTTACGCGGTAATATCCGCTAAACTCGTTGCCGACGGTATGCTCCGAGGCGCAAACAAGATGAATCAGTTTATGATTGCCACCTTTACCGACTTGCTTATAAGAGTAGTTCTTGCATTTATACTTTCAAGCACATCCCTCGGATATTTGGGCATTTGGTGCGCTTGGCCCGTAGGTTGGACTCTTACAACGGCAATGTCACTGTTGTTTTTCTTTAAATACAATTCAAAATTACTCTCGGACAAGAAGAAAACTTAAAGATAAACGGAATAAAAATCAATACTCGGCGCTCCGTTATTACGGAGCGTCTTTTTCACTTTCATTGCAGTATAAAAAATAAACCGAGTTCCGACTTTTTTGCCACAACTCACCTTATGTGCCTCATTGTCATTCTGTTGAAAACAGTGACACCGACCGAGGATTAAAAAAAAAGCGATTAACTTCTCCGAAAACAGAAATTCCGTCACTCCGTCAAAAGCATAATTTTTCCTGTTGGCAGAAACCGTGATTGAATATTCACACATTGCAACACCTTACCGTCCATTTGCCATAAAAGCAGTGGTAAAAAGCGAATTTCCTCGGCTATTTTTTAGGAGAATAACATTCTGCTCTCCCATATCGCAATATCACCGTCGCCCCGACTGAACGGGTATTTTCCATAACCTTTCATCTTCCGCAAAATGGCGATAATTGTCCACACCGCATAACGATTTCCTTATTCGTTTCATCGCATATAGCGATATCCCGTGACAGAATCTTTTTTCGCCAAGTTATCAACACTGTATTTTGCCGTTAAAGCTCTTATTTTGCACACAAAAAAATACCCCGTCGGTTCATCCGTCGAGGTATTTTTCTTAATTTTCAATATGAAGCATATTTTCAACCGCCGATTTGCACTTCAAGTCCCGACTTACGGGCAACTTCAAGCAATTCAAGCATTTTTTCATCTGTGGGGGGGACTATTGAGGGCAATGTATATTCTCTGCCGAGACCCGTATATTTATCCAAGCCCAATCTGTGATAAGGCAAAAGATGTATATGCTTTACTCCCCTGATTTCAGCTGCGAAACGGGCAATATCGGCAATTTCCTCAACCGAATCGTTAAATTCGGGAATAACAGGTACTCTCACCGTGAGGTTTGCTCCCGTTGCACCTATTTTCTTTGCGTTTTCGAGAATCAATCCGTTGTCAACGCCTGTAAACGCCTTGTGTTTTGCACTGTCGGTATGTTTGATATCCATAAGCACGGTATCTATATGCGGAATCAACCGTGCAACGGTTTCCCACTTTGCACAAGCCGTCGTTTCCACCGCCGTATTTATGCCTCTTTCGTGAGCGCCCATAAGCAACGCTTCCGCAAAATCCGGTTGACACATAGTTTCACCGCCGGAGAGTGTCATTCCTCCGCCCGAACGGCTGTAATATATCCTATCCTTTTCCACCGTATCAAGCACTTCGCCTGCCGTAACGTCTTTACCTACGGTCTCGCACTTTCCGCCTCGCATCATTTGCTGAACGGAGAACTCCTGCGATTCGGGATTACAGCACCAACGGCACCTTAAAACGCAACCTTTAAGAAAAACTATCGTGCGTATACCCGGACCGTCATGCACGGAAAACCGCTGAATATCGAATATCCGACCCTTGGTATTAAGATCCATTAAAATCCTCCCTGTTCGGTCCTGTTGATTATGTCATCCTGCAACGAACGGGAAAGCGTGGTAAACAGTGCGCTGTATCCTGCAACCCTTACCACAAGAGACTTGTAATTTTCGGGATGTTTCTGTGCATCGATAAGCGTTTCTCTGCTTACAACGTTAAACTGCATATGGCTTCCCTTTTGCGCAAAGTAACCCTGTACGAGGGCAACAAAACTTTCAAGTCCCGTTCTGCCTTTAAGTGCAGAGGGGTGGAATTTCATATTGTAAAGCGTTCCGTTTGAAGCAATGTAGTGGTCAAGTTTGGAAACCGAGTTTGCGGCAGCCGTGGGGCCGTGAGTATCTCTTCCTGCGGCAGGTGAAACTCCGTCAGCCACGGGAGTGTGAGCAAGACGCCCGTCGGGAGTTGCGCCCGTCTGTGCACCCAAGGGTACATTTGCCGAAACGGGATAAAGTCCCGCTTGGAATTTACCGCCACGGGGATTTGAATATTTTTCAAGTTCTCTCGTGTAGGTATATGCCACGTCACGGGCGAACATATCTATCTCTTTGCAATCGTTGCCGTACTTGTCAAGAGCGTCTATATCGTCAAGCATTTGAGCAAAAAACTCTTTTTTATCGTCGGGGCATTTGTTAAACTTAACGTCTTTATAAATTTCAACTATCTCTTCATTTGTAAGAGATCTGCCCGATTGCGATGCTTCGACAGCCTTTTGGGCAGTAAGTTTTTGTGCAACCGCCTCGTCGGTATCCTTTCCGAAATTGCACTTTAACGCTTCGGCAAAATCGTCCATACCGTATTTATGTTCATCAAACACAAGTTTCTTTACCGCCCACAGCGAATCCGCCATATTGGCAATACCGAAACCTTGCGGACCTGTAAAATTATATACCGCACCGCCCTCTTGTACGGTTTTACCCCGTTTAATGCAATCTTCCACCATTGAAGAAAGGAACGGCAAGGGACAGCGGTCACGGTGAGCGCAATCGATAGCGTTATCGGCATTCACAAGGAGTTTTATCATATATTCGGTTTGCTGTTTATATGCACCGTAGAATTCCTCAAAACTCTGCATATCTTCAACCGCCTGCGTTTCGGGCGCAACTCTCACACCCCCGTCTACACCGCGGGAAAATACCATTTCCAACGGACGGCACATATTAAAGAACGCCGCATCGTGCCAACCCTCGGTCTTACCCGATTTTTGAGGTTCAACACATCCGATTATATTGTAGTCCCTTGCATCTTCCAAAGTGAGACCTCTGCTCATAAGCGAGGGAATGATAACTTCGTCATTATAGTAGGCAGGCAAACCGATGCCCGTCCTTGTAACTTCCGCAGCCTTAATAAGGAAATCGTGGGGCGAGCAGTTCCAAACCCTTACCGAAAGCGAGGGTTGGGGAAGCATAACGTGCATTGCCGACTCCAAGCACATATAGGAAAGGTCGTTTGTGGAATCAAGACCGTATTCGTCCTGTCCGCCGCAAATAAGGTTTTGGAACAAACTGTAACCTGCAAAGCCCTCTGCCGAAGCGGCATCGCGTGCCTTGTTAAGGTCATTGAGTTTTACCCAAATGCAGTCCATAAGTTCCTGCGCAAATTCAAGGGTAAGTTTTCCCTCGTCCGTATCCTTTTTGTAGTAGGGATACATATATCTGTCAAAACGTCCCGGGGAAATTGAATGTCCGCTTGACTCGGTTTGAAGAAGCATTTGAACGAACCAGAATGACTGACAGGCTTCATAGAAATCCGATGCACCGTTTGCAGGTACGTTACGGCAGTTTGAAGCAATGCGTTTAAGTTCCGCCTTTCTCGTAAGATCCGTTTCTCTCTCCGCCATTTCGGTTGCAAGCATTGCATAACGGGAAGCATAGTACATAACGGCATCGCAGGACATTATAACCGCATCTAAAAAATGGCTGCGGTCGGCATAGTCACTGTCGGCAACTGAAATTTTGTTTTTTTCAGCCTGTGCCTCGGCACGTATACCCTTAAAGCCTATGCGCAAAACCTTTGCATAGTCAACCGTTACGTGACCTACGCCGTTGTAAAAATAGTTGCCCGGCGTAAAAAAGTTATGTTCCATAGCAAGGCGTGCTTCGGGTGCCATATACTCGGTGGCAAGTTCGCTTGTGGTCTTGCCTTTCCAATATGAATTCACTTTCTTTAAACGCTGTTTAGTATCTTCCGAAATATAAAAGGGATCGGCGGAACGGTGTTCGATAGTATCAAACTCGCTCTCCAACCATTCATATGAAAACTCGGGGAAAGTTTGGCATCCTCTCGGTGCTTTCGTTGCCGAACCTACAATAAGTTCCCCGTCACGTATGGTAATGGGAATATTCATTAAAATATGTGAAAACGCCTTTGCCCTACGTGTAACGGTAGGTTCGCTTTCGGTGCTCATATAACTTTCGGTTACAAGTTCGGCACGGTCAGCCTCTATCTCGGGCATTTTTGCATAAAGGTCATTTATAAGTTTTGTAATTCTTTCGGATTTTTTTATTCCCGTAAGAAGTCTTTGATCCATAATATCCTCCAAATGTATATAAAAATCCACGCTTCTATATTGTATACTTATTTGCCTTAAATGTCAACAAAAACAAAGAAAAAATATGCATATTTTTGCCCTAAACAATCAAATTACAAACAAAAACAGGTAAAAACAGACTGAGTGCCGATATGCTCCGTCAAAAGCCGTTATTCGCCTATATCTCTTCCGTAATACTTATTTACCGCTTGTCGCACTCCGTCGGTAATCGTATAATATCCGGTATAATCCATCACAGGACCTGCATAGTAAGGATTTTTTTCACATTCGGAAATAACATTCACCGCAAACTTTTCCAAGGACCCATATTCTATACCGTTTTCATCCAAAAACGCTATCTTTTCTTCCCACGACATCTCCGACAGTTTCGGTTTTTCTTTCGGCATAAAAAGCACTGTGGCAAGTACCGTTATAACAACAGTTTCTATCAGTATAACAGCCTTTAAAATATATTTTTTCACTGCATTATCCCCCCTATTCTTTAATATCCCGACCGTAATAACTGTTGACCGCAGATTTCACGTTTTCAACTAATTCCGAATAATTGTAAATTGAACCGTTATTATCAATGAATACCTGTACATTCCGGTATTCATAATAAGGGTTTCTTTCATAGTTTTTTATTGCTTCAAGTACTAAAAGATTGTACTTTTCTTCCCATTCAACGCCTGTTGAACGTATATATTCAAACTGTTTTTCCTGTGAAAGTTCCGAAAGTTTCTTTTCACCTTTCGGCAGGAACAAAACAAGAGCAAGTACCGCTATTAAAACCGCCTCAAAAACGGCTGTTAGAGTTAAAAGACGTTTTTTCAATATTTGTTCTTCTTTTCTTATTTAAAATCAATGAGGCTAACGGTTCCTGCACAAGGAGGTCCAGAACACGCACTGCTTTTCCATACCATATTCGAGAATTCGCCACAATCAGCAAGTCTATGCTTTTCATTCAAAATTTTATCTGTGCCGAACACGGCTGTCGGCAACAGTGACAGTGTCAAAACAGTAATGGTCAGTAAAATCGATAAAAAATTCTTTTTCACAATAGTATAACCTTTCTTTTTAAAATTTGGCAATTGACAACTTTTGTAATTTAAATGAATAGAGTCACCTATCTCCTTTCCGTACCCCTAACGGCATACTCCTCTAATGCACTTTCATTTCCCTTCGTTGTATTATCGCACTTATATTATACATTTTTCTTAACCCGATTGCAATACTTTTTTTACTTTTACTTTAATTTTTTATTTTTATGGGATTTTAAGTTATGTGTTGACAGCAGACCGCATTTTATTATATAATTTAACGTACGGAAGTATAAGATATTTTCGCCCTGATAAAGGTTTATTTTTTACAAAAATCTGTTTATTTCCGCCATTTTAAAGAGAGAAAAGTATAGTATAATAATCTCGAAAGGATACTGAATATGAAAATTCTTATTCTTACTTGCAATACGGGGCAGGGGCACAATTCCACCGCAAATTCAATTGCGGAAAGATTCAAGAAAGAAAATACCGAATGCATTACCGCAGACGCACTTTCATTTTTATCTCCGCGCATATCCGATTTTATCAGTTCGTGGCACGTGCGCATATACAGATACGCTCCCGTACTTTTTAACCAAGGCTACGAATTTGCCGAAAAACACAGCATTTTTTCCGAAGATAAAGCGATGTACGACTTTTTTTGCTTAGGTGTAGACAAACTGAAAAAGTATATTTTGGAAAACGGTATTGACGGTGTTATTTGCGTGCACGTTTTTTCGGGGCTGATGATAAACGAGGTTATAAAGGACCCTAACATCAAACTGAAAACCGCATTTGTGGCAACCGATTACACCTGTTCTCCCGGTGTGGCGGACAGCAATCTTGATGCATATTTTATCCCCCACAGAAATCTTGCAGGTGAATTTATTGCCTGCGGTGTGGCGGAAGATAAAATAATTCCGTCGGGCATTCCCGTTAAAAGCACGTTTTTTTCTTCCGTACCCAAATCGGAAGCCAAAAAGCAACTGGATATTCCCGCAGATTACAAGCATCTTTTAATGATGTGCGGTTCTATGGGCTGCGGTCCCATGGTGGATATTGCCGAAAAATTAAAATCGGTTATGCCCTCAAACGTTATACTCACCGTAGTTTGCGGTACCAACGAAAAGTTAAAAAAGAAAATTGACAAGTTGGAATCGGCAAACCTTCGGGTTTTGGGATTTACCGACAAGGTATCGGTGCTTATGGACAGTGCCGACCTTTATTTGACAAAACCCGGCGGATTGAGCATTACCGAAGCCGCAAGAAAGCGTCTTCCCCTTGCTTTTATCGATGCCGTATCGGGCTGTGAAAGTTATAACCGCTACTTTTTCCTTACTCGCGGTATGGCTATCGCATCAAACGATCCGTCAAGACTTCCCGCCCTCTGCTTAAAGAGACTCTTTGACGAGGAACGGCTTTCAACGCAAAAACAGATTATGGCAGACGAATTTTCCACCGACCCTGCAGGTATGATAGCGGATTTTTTCATAAAATAATTTCGAGGTGAAAAAATATGAATACCTATATCTATCCCGATAACGTCAACGGAATAATCGACGTGACAAAACCGCCATACAACTGCGACAGGAGCGGTAAAACCGACTGTACCGAAGCACTTTGCCGTGCAATCGATTCGATTTTTTCCGAATACAAAACCGCATTTGACAAAACAGTTGCAAAACTTGATGCTATGGATGATGAAAATGCCCGTATCGGCTTTGAAATAAGACTGCAAAACGGCAAAAAATGTGTTATTTGGCCGGAAGAACTTCCGCCGTCGAAAATAATATATTTCCCCTCCGGCACATATCTTGTAAGTGATACGGTGACCTATTCTTTGGAGCATTTCAGGAATATTTTCGACAATGTTCCCTATTTGGAAATGAACTGCCGTTTGCGCCTTTTAGGTGAAAATGCCGAAAACACGGTAATCAAACTAAAAGACAACTGCAAAGGTTTCGAATACGGTTCCGACCGCCCCGTAATCAGTTTTATGCGAGGCGAAGCGTCCAATATCGCTATGACCAATATGATAGAAAACCTTACGGTGGATATAGGCAAGGGCAATCACGGTGCAATCGGCGTAGTTCACTTTGCAAACAACACCGGTGCGGCAAGAAATTTAAAAATAATTTCCCGTGACGGCGGAGGAAGCGCAGGCTTTGCCATTCTTCACGACAAAGCATCCGCCTGCATTGCATCCAATATAGAAGTTGACGGATTTGATTACGGATTTAAAGTGATCCCCCAAACTCACTTTGCGTTCTTTGAACACATTAAGGCAAAAAATCAAAAGCGTGCCGGTTTCTTTGTGGGCAACACCATTGTTTCCGTAAGAGATTACGAAAGTGAAAACATTTGCCCTGCATTAAGATGCACGGGCATAGGCGGACACACCGTATGTATCGACGGCAAATTTAAAGGTCTGTCAAAGGATGACTTTGCCGTGCGCCACGAATTCGGTGCGCTGTATTTGCGCAATATTTCGGTGGAAAATTACAGTCATTCACTTTCCTCCTACTACTCCCCGTATCTTGACGGAAATATTGAAGAATTTTCTTCCCACGGCGTAATAAACGGCATTGATACCGATTTAAACAAAACTCTTTCCCTGCCCGTAGAGGACACTCCCGATTTGCCTTGGGATTCTCCCGAAAAGTGGGTCAGCGTAAATTCATTCGGCGCCGTTGCCGACGGAAAAACTCCCTCTTCGGACGCTATACAGCAAGCACTTAATTCGGGTGCTTCCACTGTATATTTTCAGCCGGGAAAATATCTTCTCGACAAACCCGTTACCGTGCCCGAAACGGTAAACAGAATAAACTTTTTGTACTGCGACCTTTGCAACACCGAAAGTCTTAAAAAGCAATCCGGCGGTCTGTTTAAAATCACAGGCAACAGTGAAACGCCTATCGTACTTGAAGACTTGTTTGCTTTTGAACAGCTTTCCGGTATGAATACGCTTATCGACCACGCCACCACCCGTACTCTTGTGCTTTCCGACCTGCACACGCAGGCAATTTCAATGTACTTTAACTCCGTTTCAGGCGGAAAAGTATTTATGGAAAACGTGGGATGCACCGTGGGCGGAATACCCGGCACCGGCGGAGCAGGCGAAAAAACCGAAAAAGAACGGGAAGAACTTTTTTCCTATTCAAGGGATTTTCCCTGTTACCGTTTTGTGGGGCAAAAAGTTTGGGCAAGGCAGTTGAACCCCGAAAGAAGCAAACATAACGTTATAAACGACGGTTCCGACCTGTGGGTGCTCGGCTTCAAATCCGAAGAAGAGGGTACGGCATTTGAAACCGTCAACGGCGGAAGAACGGAAGTTTTGGGCGGAACGCTTTGCATTTGCTATGCAGACAGATTTCCTGCCATAATCAACCGCAACAGTGCGGTAAGTATAATTTCTTCTTCCATAACATATGCCAAAAACAAACTGTGGAACGACATCGTTTTGGAAGAGAAAGGAAATGAAACCCATACGGTAAAAAGAAAAGAATGTCCGATAAAATATATGGATATTTTTCTTATTCCGCTGTATTGCGGTGACCTTAGGCAAAATAAAACTTAACGAGGTATAATTTATGAAAAGAACCGATTACATTACTTGGGACGAATATTTTATGGGTATCGCACTGCTTGCGGCACAGCGCAGTAAAGACCCCGGCACACAGGTAGGCGCTTGCATTGTAAATTCCGAAAACAAAATACTTACGGTAGGTTACAACGGTATGCCCCGAGGATGCGACGACGATGAAATGTCGTGGGAACGTGAGGGCGGAACGCTTAACACAAAATATGCTTTCGTATGCCACGCCGAACTTAACGCCATTCTCAACAATGACGGCGGTTCCCTTAAAGGCGCACGTTGCTACACTACGCTTTTCCCCTGTAACGAATGTGCAAAGGCACTTATTCAGGTGGGTATCAAGGAGATAATTTATCTTTCCGACAAATATGCGGAAACCGACTCTACCGTGGCATCCAAACGTATGTTCAATACCGTTGGAATAAAACTTACGCCATACGTGCCCACAGGCAGAAAACTTGTTTTGGAGATTTAAGATGAATTTTGTTTTTACAGGCGGAGGAACGGCAGGTCACGTTACGCCCAACCTTGCACTTATCCCCCTTATTCAGCAAGAGGGGTACACCGTACACTACATAGGGAGAGAAGAAGGCATCGAGCGTGAACTTACCGAAAAACTCCAAGGCGTAGTATATCACGGAATAAGCGCAGGCAAACTTCGCAGATACAGCAATATTAAAAATTTAACCGACCCGTTCAGAGTAATAAAAGGTTTTGCCCAGTCGAAAAAACTTATGAAAGAGTTAAAGCCCGTGGGTGTATTTTCAAAAGGCGGATTTGTTTCCGTTCCCGTTGTACTTGCCGCAGGCGGGAAACACATTCCCGTTGTCATTCACGAATCCGATATGACAGCCGGTCTTGCCACAAAGCTTTGCCTTTCAACTGCAAAAAAAGCCTGTACCGCTTTTGAAAAAACCGCCTCCTCCCTTGGCAAAAAGGGAATTTACACAGGTACGCCGTTAAGAAAAGAACTTTTTACGGGTCAAAGCGAACGGGCACGCAAAAATTTAAACTTGGACCAAAAACCCGTCATTCTCGTTATGGGCGGAAGTTTAGGTGCAAAAGGCGTAAACGATGCCGTACGAAGTGCGCTTCCCCGTCTTTTAACTTCCTTTAATATCGTGCATATTTGCGGAAAAGGCAAAGTGGACGGAACATACGCACAGGAGGGATACGTGCAACTTGAATACGTAAACGAAGAGTTGCCCGATATTATGGCACTTGCCGATATCGTTGTTTCCCGTGCAGGTTCAAACAGCATTAACGAATTTCTCGCACTGCATAAGCCGATGTTGCTTATTCCCCTGCCCGCTCTTCACTCCCGTGGCGACCAACTTGACAATGCCGACGAGTTTGAAAAACGCGGTTACGCAAAAAAACTTTTGGAAGAGGATATCACCGATGACGTGCTTGTCTCCAATATCCGAGACCTTTACGCCAACAGAAGCGAGTACATCCGCAACACCGAAAATTCTTCCGCATCAAACGGGTGCGCAAACGTACTTAACATTATAAATTCCGTCCTCGCCCATTCAAAAAAATAAAATACGGGCTTTTATACCCGTTAAATTTAAAATCACACTCAAAAAAGCATTTGCCGTTAGCGTGTTATATTGCTTCGCAGTGATATTCATCTTAAACCGAGTGCTATTTGCTACGCAAGTTTCAGGGCGAATGGAATATCACATTGAGGCACAGTTGAACAGTATCACTGCCCGAATGGCAATATCAAATACGAAAGCAAAGAATATCACTCACTGAAAGCAAAAAAAGAGAGAGTTTTACGGAATTTTGTTACCGTGTTACTCTCTCTTCTTTTTTATCGCAGTTTTCGCATTTGTTGTGCAAATGCATTGGACTGTGCCTGTAACCTTATCCTATTTTTTCAATAAGGACAACAGCCGTTTTGGGTCAATCCGTTTTTTATCCCGCAAAAACAGTTTAAACCATACTCTCTGCAAGCATATTTGCTTTTTTCGGAAAATAAAAAAACTGTGCACTCATCTCAGTTTATGTCCGCAACCGGCATTCTGCGACAGAACACCGGATTACGGTGATATTTAGGCGCTGAAAAATCGGGGAATATAATATTTCCAATTTTCCGTTGCCGATAAAAAAACATATTTACACAAAGCATTTCCCGTCAGCCAAGCAGTGGCGGAAACAGTGAAAGTAACTGTTCTTTTACCGTAGCAACGGCAAGTTCTATCGGGCACCGCACACATTTAAATATACGGCACAATAATTTTTCAATAAAAAAACCGCATTTTATCTTTTTTTCGGATAAATTGCGGTTTTTCTTATCTGTCACATATAAAAATCATCGTTTTTTGCCGAACATTTCTTCAAGTTCGTGCTGAATTTCTTCCGCACGCTGTATCTGTTCATTTAATTTCCACTTGCCGATATTTACGCCGTCGCGCACAAACATAGAACCGCACTGATGAAAATAAAATTCAATATTACGTTCAATGGCTTCCAAATAAAGGTCACGCACCCATTCCCACATAATTGGACGGACTTCGTTTTTAGGCGACATCTCTCCGCCTACGTTTACGCATTTTATCATTCCCGTATCAAGATATTTGCCGAGTTTTATGGGTGCAATAAGGGGTGAACAGAAAACTTCACGGTGCGCAAGCGGTGCATTTAGGAAATACGGCAAGCGCCTGTCTGCCATTTCCTGATTTTCGATTGAAATGCTCAAATGGAAATTCTCCCAACCCTCGCCCCAATCCGACGGCACGCATTTTGCGATCCGCTCGGGGCGCTTTGTGGTAGTAACAAAGATGCAATCTTTCCTGCGCCGTATAAAATCCCAACAGCCCTCTCGCCATTCGTCCGCTTCTTCAATAAAAAAATCCGACGAAAAGCAGAGTTTTACAAGTGAGCCTTTGGGGCAGTCTTTATCTTTCAGTTCGTAAGTCGTTTTACCCTTTGTAATTACGGAAGTATCTCTGCCGTAACGTCTGTCCATTTTGTACACAAAGCAGTTCCGGCATCCTGCACTTACCTTTTTACAACCGTGCCAAGGATTCCACGGAACGGCTTTTTCTATATCCGCATTTTGCATTTAATCACCCCTACGGTAAAGTTTTTCTTAATTATATCACTTTTTTCGCATTTGCGCACGTTTTTTATAAAAAAAGAGCCTTTTTTCAGGCTCTCGTGCTTAATAGATTTCCACTGCGGTATATCCTTTTTCTTCAAGTGCGATACCGATCTTATCAAGTATATCCTCGCTTTCCGCACGCACCGTGTGATAGTGATATCCGCCCGTTATGTTCATAAGTTCCGAAGATTTTCCGCTGCGGACGCCGTCAATAAACTGTTTTACCTGCATTGCCGAAAAGATATTCAGTTGTGCTGAAACCTTACCGTAAACTTTATGCCAAACAAACACATCCACCACCGTTCCGCCCAAAGAAACCACCGTGTTCAGTTCGTCCTCGGTCTGTTCGGTGGTATGATGCATTTTAAAAACACGTTCTTTTAAAGGCGATCCGTGCACGATATATCCGCTGTGTGTTGAAAGAATACCGTAACCCATTCCCTTTAAAACGGTAATGTCCTGTACTATAATTTGCCTTGAAACACCGAAAGTTTCGGCAAGTTCGCTCCCCGAAAGGGCTTTTTTTGAGGATAAAAGCAAATTTGCAATTGCTTCTCTTCTGTCGTGAACTTTCATACGTTTCCCTCGCTTAATCCACAGGATGTAAATTTTTAAGTGAAAGATCCAAAATGGGTGAAGAATGGGTAAGTGCTCCGCTTGAAATATAGTCAACGCCTATATCTGTAAGGTTTTTGATATTTTCTTTCGTTACGTTACCGCTACACTCCGTTTCCGCCTTACCCCGAGTGAGTTTTACGGCTTCACGCATATCTTCAATGCTCATATTGTCAAGCATAATAATATCCGCACCTGCTTCAAGGGCAAGTTTAACCATTTCAAGGTTTTCAACCTCAACCTCTATTTTTCTTACAAAAGGTGCGTATTCCTTTGCCATTTGTATCGCTTCTTTAACACCGCCTGCGGCGCCTATATGATTATCCTTTAAAAGTATTCCGTCACTTAAATTATAACGGTGGTTGTATCCTCCGCCCACTTTAACGGCATACTTTTCAAAAATACGCATTCCGGGTGTGGTCTTCCTCGTATCAAGCAACTTTGTATTGCTTCCCTTTAAAAGTTCGGCAACGGTATGCGTATAAGTAGCTATACCGCTCATCCGTTGCAAATAGTTAAGTGCCGTGCGCTCACCCGACAAAAGCACTCTTATATCGCCCCGTACAACGCCTAATTTTTCGCCTTTTTTTACGCATTCACCGTCTTTAACGCCGAATGTGACCTCCGTTTTGCCGTCCAACAGTTCAAATACCCTTTTAAAAACATCCAGTCCCGCAATAATGCCGTCCTCTTTACATATCAGATCAACTGTACCGAGCCTGTATTGGGGCATTACCGAATTTGTGGAAATATCCTCGCTTGTAATATCCTCTTTAAGTGCCGACATAATAAGATCATCGGCGTTAAGTTTCATTGAAATATCATTCATTGTTTTTTCTCTCCTCTTCTATTGCCGTGAGCACCGACTTTTTATATTCTTCTTCGCAGTTTCCGTACTGCTCTTCGCAGATATTTATTTGCGGAATATCTTCCGCCTTGCCGTAATCCGACATAATATCTCCTGCCGCTCTCTTTGCGAAAACAAGGCTTTCCAAAAGGGAATTGCTTGCAAGCCTGTTTTTGCCGTGAACGCCGTTGCAAGCGGTTTCACCCACCGCATACAGCCTGTCCATTGAAGTTTTACTGTACTCGTTTACGTCTATTCCTCCCATAAAATAGTGCTGTGCCGGAACTACGGGAATAGGCTCTTTTGTTATATCGTACCCCTCTTCAAGGCAATGCCTGTAAATATGGGGGAAATGGCTGATTATCTTTTCTTTTGGAATATTTTCAAGGGACAGGTAAACGTACTCGCTTCCCTCTTTCTTCATTTCCCCGAAAATAGCATCAGCCACCGTATCTCTGGGGAGAAGTTCGTTTACAAAACGTTCTCCTTTTGAATTTTTAAGTATCGCACCCTCTCCCCTGACCGATTCCGAAATCAGGAACTTGCGCCCCTCTTTTACCGTATACAGCGTTGTGGGGTGAATTTGAATATAATCTATATGTTGCAGTTTTATGCCGTATTTAACGGCAAGTGCCAACGAATCTCCCGTAAGGTGACGGAAATTTGTGGAATGTTTGTACAAGCCGCCTATCCCACCGGTTGCAAGCACGGTATAATCTCCCGTAATACTTGTATACTTTTTGTCTTTTCCGTACCCGATAATACCGTAACAGGTGTTGTTTCTGCATACAAGGTCAACCATAGTAAAGTTTTCAATCAACGTAATATTTTCACGCTTTTTAACCGCTTCAAGCAGATGAGAAGTTATTTCCTTGCCCGTTTCGTCTTCGTGGAACATTATACGGGGTTTTGAATGTGCCCCCTCTCTCGTATAAGCAAACTCTTCTCCGTTCTTTTCAAAATTAACACCGTAGGAAATAAGATCGCAGATAGTCTCCCGTGAACTGTTTATCATTATATCCACCGAGCGCGGGTTGTTTTCATAATGACCTGCCCTCATCGTGTCCCCGTAAAAAGAGTTGTAGTCATCATCTCCTCGCAGTACGCAAATACCGCCCTGTGCCAAAAAAGAATCGCTTTTATCCGCATCGCTTTTGGTTACTACAACTATATTTTTTTCTTTCGGTAAATTCAGTGCGCAGTACAGCCCCGAAACACCGCACCCCACTATTACTATATCGGTTGTCATTATTTGCTTGCCATCTCCAACATTCTGTTAAGGGGAATAAGTGCTTTTTGGCGCACTTCTTCGCACACTTTAACTTCATTCTCTTCTTTTTCAAGTACCCGAAGCACTTTTTCCAAAGTGTTTAATTTCATATCACTGCAACAGGGTTGAGGTTCGGGAAAAAATATGTGTTTGTTTCCGTTTTCACCCAATTTAAATCCAATGCCGTTTTCGGTGCAAATTATAAACTCGTCGCAAGCGTTTTTCAGTGCGAAATCTATCATTTCCGCAGTGCTTCCCACAAAATCCGCCTGTTCAAGCACTTCTTTTTCGCATTCGGGATGAGCAAGTACCAATGCTTTTGGATGGTCGGTCTTTGCCCTTTTTACGCCCAATGACGAAATTTGCATATGAATGGGACATCCGCCGTTATTTAAAATTATATTTTTTCCCTTAACCTGTTCCTTAACGTATGCACCTAAGTTTTTATCGGGAATAAAAAATATGTTTTTATTTGGCAGATTTTTTACTATCTTAACCGCATTTGAAGACGTAACGCATACATCGCTTTTGCATTTAAGTTCCGCAGTTGAATTTATGTAGCAAACCACCGCAAGGTCTTCGTATTTCGCCCTCATTTCCTCTACAATTCCCTCTTGCACCGTGTGTGCCATAGGACAATCCGCCATCATATCGGGCATAAGCACCTTTTTGTCGGGATTAAGTATCTTTGCGCTTTCGCCCATAAATGCCACTCCGCAAAACACGATAGTGTCCGCATTTACGTTCTTTGCAACCTTTGCCAGATAAAAGGAATCACCCACATAATCCGCTACCTGCTGTACTTCTTCCGGCGCATAATAGTGTGCCAAGATCACAGCGTTTTTTTCTTTTTTCAGTTGTTCTATTCTTTGTTTCATATTTGCCTTTCCTCTGTTCAGGACTTTTTAACCGTTACAGTATACCAAAAAACTTTACATCTGTCAAGTTATCTGTAAAGTTTTGTGTATTTTTCATTTTAATCCGAAAACCGTTTTAACTCAAATAAAAAAGCACCTGCGATTTTTGCAAGTGCTTACCGAAAATAGTTTAATCCGCTTTAAAATCAAGATTATAAATGCCGTATCCGCCGTCATTTTTGACAATTTCAACTTCCATTTGCGCAACTTTCCCCGAAACGGACAGTTGAACCGTAAATCCGTACACGGCTCCTTTTACCGAGCCGTCATACACCGAACTTCTGACTGAGGAATATTTTATTATATCTATCTTTGAAAAATCAAGTTCTTCCTTTGTTTCCAAGGTAGAAAAGAACTTTTGAACATCCGCAGGGCGCTCGGGATGAAAATATTTTTCCGCCTTATCCCAATTTTTTCTTCCGCTACCTGCAAAAAATTATTTACCGTTTCCTTTGCTTCGTCCCCTTTAATTCCGCCCGAACAGGAAGTAAAAGTAAGCATAAGAAGCGCCGTTAAAATCAAGCATAATGTTTTCTTCATTTTTACCATCCTAAAAATTATTTTTTCCTATCGTGACGGAACATTCCCACAAACACCGAAACCAAAGTTATTATTTCGCAAATGATTGCACCCAGTGAACCTGCCGCGATGTTGTAAATTAGCCACGACGGCGAACTGATAAGGGCGCATTTCCTGATATCGGAGGAGTTTTTCAGCCTAAAACCGATATTCAGTGCCAACATACCTATAACAGGCAACAGTTCTATTATTAAATTAAATGGCGTAACTTTTTTACCGAACAAAGCAAAATTAAGTACGTACACCGCAAAATAGGAAATTCCGAACCCCACAATCCACCAAACGCTGTCCGCTTTAAACTTATCCTTAAATATGAACACTATCGCACGGATAACACCCAATATATTAAGTATTCCGCCCACGGCAGCACCGAGCATTAAATAATTAACCGAAAAAAGCGATGCACCGAACAGTTGCAACAGAATTACCGTGCGTTGCTTTTTACACTGATAAGACAGTATATTAAAAGCCATAGCAAAAATGCCGACAGCCTGTGCGATAAATTCAACTTTATCCATAAATATCCTCACAACATAATTTACGGCTATTATACACCATTTGCCGAAAAAAAGCAACAAAGGTTTTCGCTGCCTTTGCGGAAGAGTCAGCCGTCAAACACCGTTTTGCTTAACTTTAAAATAATCTTTTTTTGCTTACCTCGAATATTACCGCTACCGATCTATTAAACTTCATTCTTTTGCCAATTCACTTGAAAATCAAAAGATTACTCTTATACAAGCCATTGACATACTCGTACTCTTAACGCACCAAAGGATCAAGGGACTTTGTGGGTTGTCAAGCATAAAAAGCCGGTATTGGTTATAACAAAAATACACATTCCAAACACGGAGAAGTTTTAGTCAAAAAAACGGATATCAAAACAGGATTGGAAAAATGCAATAACGGCGCAAAAAACACATTAACTAAACAATAAGAGGAGTGGTTGGATAAGGCACTTAAAAAAATCAACGGAATATAGCTGTGTGCTGATAAGACAGTAATTTGAGAAATTACGAAATCGGCAACTGCA
>CAZBLS010000014.1:0-1556 GCA_964492705.1 uncultured Oscillospiraceae bacterium
CAATTCTTGTTCCGTTGGAATATCGAACAGTCCGATAGCGGTAAAATAGATATCTGCTTTTACATTGTTGTGAGAATAATGAATAATTCACATCAATATGCAATACAGATTGAACTTATAATGAGAGATGCTTTTGATAGCAATCGTTTTTACTTGGGAGGACTTGTCAATAGCGACTATGTAGAGCATCATCCGTTTATGGCTATGATGTGCACATTAACTTATTTGTATGGGTGCAATAAAAATGGGAAAGAAGTTGTGCAAAACTTTTTTGAAACATATATGGAATATGATAATGCAGAAATTTTGGATATTTTAGGATTAAAAAGTTCAGAAAATAACGGCATAGCATATGAGGTAGGAGAAGAAGCAATGCAGAAAATTATTGATGAATTTTCCAAAGCTTGCGAACAGCTGAAATAAATTGCTGTAAGATTAACAAAAACTCCCCGACGGTGTCGGGGAGTTTGTTTTTGCCGATTTTTAAATTAAAGTTCTGCAAAGTATTTGATTGTACGAACCATCTGGCTGGTGTAGGAGTTCTCGTTGTCGTACCAAGAAACAACCTGTACCTGATAGGTGTCATCGTCAATCTTTGCAACCATTGTCTGGGTAGCATCAAAGAGGGAGCCGTAGCGCATACCGATAACGTCGGAAGAAACGATTGCTTCTTCGTTGTAGCCAAAGGAAGCGGAAGCCTGTGCTTTCATAGCGGCGTTGATGCCCTCAACGGTAACGTCGGTGCCCTTAACAACTGCAACAAGGATAGTGGTTGAACCGGTGCAGGTGGGAACACGCTGTGCGGAACCGATAAGTTTGCCGTTAAGTTCGGGAATAACAAGACCGATTGCTTTGGCGGCACCTGTTGAGTTGGGAACGATGTTTTGAGCACCTGCACGTGCACGGCGAAGATCGCCCTTACGGTGGGGACCGTCAAGGATCATCTGGTCACCGGTGTAAGCGTGAACAGTGGTCATAATACCGCTCTGAATGGGAGCATAATCGTTAAGAGCCTTTGCCATAGGAGCAAGGCAGTTGGTGGTGCAGGAAGCGGCAGAAATGATCTGATCTTCTGCGGTAAGAGTGTTCTCGTTTACGCTGTAAACGATAGTTTTAAGGTCTTTGCCTGCGGGAGCGGAAATAACAACTTTCTTTGCGCCTGCGGTGATGTGAGCCATTGATTTCTCTTTTGAGCAATAGAAACCTGTGCACTCCAAAACAACGTCAACACCGATAGCACCCCAAGGGCAGTTAGCGGCGTCTTTTTCAGCATAGATTTTGATTTCCTTACCGTCAACGATAATGGAATCTTCGGTAGCTTCTACCGTGTGTTTGTTCTCGCCGATATAGCCGAGGTATGAACCCTGAGCGGTATCGTATTTGAGAAGATGAGCAAGCATAGCGGGGCTGGTAAGGTCGTTGATAGCAACAACGTCATAGCCTTCTGCGCCGAACATCTGACGGAAAGCAAGACGGCCGATACGACCGAAACCGTTAATGGCAACTTTAACTGACATAGTTAATTCCTCCATATAATAAATTTATTTTTTTCCTTA
>CAZBLS010000014.1:1566-26718 GCA_964492705.1 uncultured Oscillospiraceae bacterium
ATACCATTATCCGATTTTAGGCAAGCAAATATGCGTTTTTTTTGGAAAATTTTATAAAAGAGTATATTAATAAAGTTGTTTTTGCCCTAAAATGGAGCAAAAAAGGAATAAAAAGTTCTGTTTTTCGACTTGACATATCGGAAGATAAATTATATGATTAATGTGCTTAAATTTATACTAGGGGAAGTTTGTAATGAACGTTCTTGAAAATAAAAACTGTAAATTCAATTCTGCGCTGACTGCAATTCTTCCGCCCGAAACACTTGATAAAACGGAGTTTATTAAGGCGGAGATCTTTGACGGCGGTTCATTGTGGAAAATTTATTTTTCCGTAACGGAAGATTTCGGCAAAAGCGACGAAGACAGCGTTAACGGATGCGTTGGCAAGATCATAGGTGCACTTTTCCTTGAAGAACTTAAATTCGATTGCTTTTTTGAGGTAAAAGAGGCGGAAAAGCAAGAGAAATTATCGGAAAATACCGAGTTTGACGGATGCGTATTGCCTACCGCGCACAGAGATGATATGTACTCGGATATTCCTTTGCCCGAGGAGGCTCCGCCGGATGGCGATTTTGCGGAATACATTCCCCCTGCGGAACTTGACTATGACAGAAATGATGAGCAGACAGGCGATGCGGAAAGCAGATTCTTGGAAAAGATGAAGCAGATGTCAATGGAAGAAATGAAGAAGTCTGCATCACTGCAAAAGACCGTTCCCGTTGAAAAAGAGAAAAAGAGCAAACTTTCAAAGGACGGCATTGCCATATTCGGTAAGGATTTTGAAGTAAAACAGACTACGCCCATAATTGAACTTAACGAGTACAGCGGTTTCGTATATATTGAGGGCGACGTAATTCAAACGGATATCAAATTGGTTAAAGAGGGCAAAAAGGCGGTGTGCTCTTTTGCCGTTACCGACTATACTTCCACCGTAACCGTGAAAACTTTTCAGGATGCTTCCGACGGCGAAGAACTTGGGCAGGCGGTAAAAGGACATATTGCCGTAAGAGGAAAGTGCCAATCGGATGATTATATAGGGGAAATAGTTGTAAAACCGTTTGATATAATTTCCGTTAAGCAGGATAAGAAGACGGACAGTGCGCCCGAAAAGCGAATAGAAATGCATCTTCATACTAAAATGAGCCAAATGGACGGCGTGACCGATGCTAACGAACTTGTTAAACTTATGATGCAGTACGGGCACGATACAGTTGCCGTAACCGACCACGGCGTGGTACAGGCGTACACTGATATGGAAGCGGCTATTGCCAAAAATAAGGCGGATATTAAACTTATTTTGGGTATGGAGGGATATCTGCTTGACGATAACCCCGTAATAACGGGAATTGACGAAAATACAAAGTTAAAAGATATAAAATACTGTGCATATGCATTACGCACTACGGGTTCAAGCGCACTTTCTTCAAAAATAATAGAAATCGGCGCTTGTATTTGGGAAAACGGCATACTCAAACACGAAACTTTCCATTCGTATATAAATCCCCACTGTGACGTAAAAAGTGAAGTTTTGTTTGAAAGCGGAATATCCGTCGGGCAACTTGAATCCGCACCGGAGTGCGTTGACGTTATAAAGCAATTTGCCGAATATTCAAAGGGATGTGTTCTTGTTGCACACAACGCAAAAGCAAGTATTCCATTTTTGCGTACCGCTTTTTTTGAAAACGGAATTGACTTTGATATTCCGTATATTGATACGCTCCGTATTTCAAGGGAGATAGTACCCAATATCAAAAGCGGTAAATTCAATAAAGTGTGCGATGCTCTTGAAATCAAAACGGGCGAGGTAGACAGTGCGCTGAAAGAATCCGAAATTACGGGAGTTATAATTCAGCGACTTACCGAACTTTTGCAGGGCAGAGAAGTTTATACCGTTGGTGAACTTAACGGCGAAATAAATTCCGATAACGGCGACAGTTACCATATAATTATTTATGCTAAAAACAAAAAGGGACTGTTTAATCTTTATTCCCTTGTTACGGAGTCCCATTTACACCATTTAAGGCGCAAGCGTCCTCAAATTCCCCGTTCGGAACTTATTGCCCACAGAGAGGGTCTTATTCTTGCTTCCGCCTGTGAGGCAGGAGAACTTTACAGGGCAATGTTAAGAGGCGTTTCGGAGGAAGAACTTGAAAAGATAGCGTCGTTTTACGATTATCTTGAAGTTCAGCCTTTGGGAAACAACGAATTCCTTGTGCGTGACGGCGCACTTAAAGATACGGAGCAGTTGATAGAACTGAATAAAAAAATAATTTCTTTGGGCGAAAAACTCAACAAGCCCGTTATAGCCACGGGCGACGTACATTATCTTTTGCCCAGAGATGCTATTTTCAGGTCAATAATTCAGTGCGCAGAGGGATATCCCGAAGCGAATATACAGGCTCCGCTGTATTACAGAACAACGCAGGAAATGCTTGATGAGTTCTATTATCTTCCCGAAGAAAAGCGCAGAGAGATAGTTATTGAAAATCCGAGAAAGATTGCCGATATGTGCGAAAAAATGGAGTCTTTCCCGAGAGACCACCTGTATACTCCCGAAATGGACAACGCCGAAGAAGAATTAAGGGAAATGTGCGAAAGAAATGCACACGAACTCTACGGCGAAGTTTTGCCCGATATCGTGGCAAAACGCCTTGAAAAAGAACTTACGGCGATAATCAAGCACGGATATGCGGTTTTGTATCTTATTGCCCATAAAGTAGTTAAAAAGTCCCTTTCCGACGGATATCTTGTAGGTTCACGAGGAAGCGTAGGTTCGTCCTTTGCGGCGACAATGGCGGATATAACCGAGGTAAATCCTCTGCAACCCCACTACGTGTGTCCCGAGTGCAAATATTCGGACTTTGACGTGGACACTTCTCTTTACGATTGCGGTATCGATATGCCACCTAAAAAGTGCCCCAAATGCTCTGCGGAGATGATGAGGCTTGGGTTCAATATCCCTTTTGAAGTGTTTATGGGATTTGACGGCGACAAAGTTCCCGATATCGACCTTAACTTTTCGGGCGTGTATCAGCCGGTGGTGCATAAGTATATAGAAGAACTTTTCGGTGAAAAGTATGTTTTTCGTGCCGGAACTATCGGCGGTGTTGCGGAAAAGACTGCTATCGGATATACTAAAAAATACTGCGAAGAATATCATTTGGGTCATTTGCGTATGGCTGAAACCATGCGCCTTGCCGACGGTTGCGTTGAAGTTAAGCGCACTACGGGTCAGCACGCAGGCGGTGTGGTTATTCTGCCCAAAAAGTATGACATCAACGAATTTACACCCTTGCAGTATCCTGCAAACGACCCCACTTGCGGTATAATCACCACGCACTTTACGTTCCACTCGCTTCACGATACGTTGCTTAAAGCCGATATTCTCGGCCACGACGACCCAACTGTAATAAGAATGCTGGAAGATCTTACGGGAATTGACGCCAAAAGGGACATTCCCCTTAACGACGAGAAAGTTATGAGTTTGTTCCTGTCCCCCGAAGCGTTGGGAGTAACCGAAGAAGAGATAGGTTCAAAAACGGGAACCTTCGGCATTCCCGAATTCGGCACGGGATTTACCCGTAAAATGCTTGAAGAAACAAAGCCGAAAACTTTTTCGGACTTGGTAAAAATATCGGGACTTTCCCACGGAACCGACGTTTGGACGGGCAATGCGCAGGAACTCATCGCCAACGGCACGGCGACTATCAGTGAGTGCATATGTACCCGTGAGGATATAATGAACAACCTGATACAAATGGGTGTTGCCAACTTTACTTCGTTTGATACAATGGAAAAAGTGCGTAAGGGAAAGGGAATACCCGAAAAATATCTTGATGAAATACGTGAGCACGAAGTTCCCGAGTGGTTTATTGAGTCTTGCAACAAGATAAAGTATATGTTCCCCAAGGCTCACGCCGCCGCATACGTTATGATGGCGCTACGTATAGCGTGGTTCAAAGTGTATAAACCCCATCAGTACTATGCCACTTACTTTACCGTGCGTGCCGACGATTTTGAAATAGGAATTGCACGCAAAACCGTTAAGGAAATACGGGAAGATATAAAAAATATGCACGAACAGCCGAATTTGAATCCGAGGGAAAAGGGCATACTCGTTATGCTTGAAATGGTGCTTGAAATGAAGTGCAGAGGTATCAATTTTGCCGATATCGACATTTACAGTTCGGAAGCAATGAACTTTACGGTAACGGAAGACAACCTTATCCGTCCTCCGCTTAACGCCGTACCCGGACTCGGCGAAAACGCCGCCCTGTCCATTGTGGAAGCAAGAAACGAGGAAACGTTTAAGTCGCAGGACGATCTGCTTGCAAGAACCAAACTTTCAACTACATTGCTTTCCGCACTTGACGAATGCGGTTGCCTTAAAGACTTGCCCAAAAGCCAACAGATAAGTTTGTTTGAATTTTAGACGCTAAAATGGTAAAAGTCCGCCGGATTAGGCACAAATGCATATGTGAGCATATATAAATAATAAGAAAAAACACACGATATTATACGGTTTCGTGTGTTTTTTGTATAATAGAACTGTCATATCCTATGTGTAGAACGGGAATAAATTCTGCATTCGGTAAAAACTGCGGAAACGGTTTATGACCGAATAACGGACGGAAAATTGCCGACGGATTTTTATTTGCGGAGACTGAGACTTGCCGTTGGTTTGGCGGAATTAACAAGTAATATGACGTCGGTGTGGCATAGATTGCTACTGCCGAAAGAGCACACAATTTGCATTTTACGGCAAACAGAATTGCCTTTCCGATGTATGGAATAAGAAAAAAATATATAAGTTTTGTTATTTTTGCCGTAACGAATATATTTGTCCGAAAATGCGAAAGGTGATTTCTCTTTATCAAAAAGACGATACAAGTCATCTGTTACGGTAGCAGATGCTTGTGGGGGCATACGAAACACTGAAAATCTGCATATGATATCCGTATAATATAAGCAAGCACTGTGTTTTCACTCAAATCCGTGGGATAGTTCAGCGTAACGGACGGAAAACACCAAACGTAATGCTTTTTGTAACTGCCGAGAAAAAGGTAGACGAATTTGCAACGGGTGATTTCTCTTTATTAAAAAGGCGATACAAGTCATCTGTTACGGTAGCGGATGCTTGTGGGGGTATATGAAACACCGAAAATCTGCATATGATATCCGTATAATATAAGCAAGCACTGTGTTTTCACTCAAATCCGTGGGATAGTTCAGCGTAACGGACGGAAAACACCAAACGTAATGCTTTTTGTAACTGCCGAGAAAAAGGTAGACGAATTTGCAACGGGTGATTTCTCTTTATCAAAAAGGCGATACCAAGCAACTGAATACGGCAAGGGTGGCAATGCTTTGGAGCAATAATGTACAAAGACAGCGCACAAAGCCGAAGTTAAATATAATTCTAATTTCGCTATATGTCTTATATGTTGTCTTACGGAAAAAACGTGTGACACATTAAAATGTTGAGATGAATGTTGTAAATTCCAACCGCCTTATAAACAACAAGCGCAATATCGCTTGGATATTGCGCTTATGTTTGTGTAAATTTTACTCAAAACCGTTTTCAAAGTAGTTTATTTTCATAGCGTTGCGGACTTCGTACAGGGTCTGCTCGGCGGTTTTCTTTGCCTTGGCAGTGCCTGCTTTAAGGATGTCTTCCACGTCGCTTATGTGTTCTTCCCAATAGGCACGTTTTTCGCGAATGGGAGCAAGCGTGGATTCCATAACGTTAACGAGGAATTTTTTTACCTTTACGTCGCCTAAACCGCCTCGCATATAGTGGGCTTTAAGTTCGTCAAGGCAGGTGTAGTCGGGTAAAAATTCGGCAAAGTGGCTGTCGGTGGCAAAAGCGTCAAGATAAGTGAACACGGTGTTGCCCTCAACCTTGCCGGGGTCTTCCACCCTTATATGGTCGGGGTCGGTGTACATAGACATAATCTTTGTTTTAACGTCCTTTGCACTGTCGGAAAGATAGATGCAGTTGCCCAATGATTTGCTCATTTTCGCTTTGCCGTCTATGCCGGGGAGACGCAGGCAGGCTTTGTTGGAAGAAAGTACGATTTCGGGCTCGGTTAAAGTGTCGCCGTAAACGGAATTGAACTTGCGCACGATTTCCTTGCACTGTTCGATCATAGGCAATTGGTCTTCGCCTACGGGCACGGTAGTTGCCTTAAATGCGGTGATGTCAGCCGCTTGGCTTATGGGGTAGCAGAAGAAGCCTACCGGTATGCTTGCTTCGAAATTGCGCTGAATTATTTCCGACTTTACAGTGGGATTGCGCTGTACGCGGGATACGGTAACAAGATTCATATAATAAAACGTAAGTTCCGTAAGTTCGGGTATCATTGACTGTATGAATATGGTGGATCTTTCGGGATCCAATCCGCAGGAAAGATAGTCAAGCGCCACTTGAAGTATGTTTTGACGGACTTTTTCGGGATGCTCGGCGTTATCGGTAAGAGCCTGTGCATCGGCGATCATAATATATATATCGTCATAATTCCCCGAATTTTGCAACGTTACACGCTCACGGAGCGAACCTACGTAATGCCCAACGTGCAATCTGCCTGTGGGGCGGTCACCTGTTAAAATTACTTTTCCCATTATTAACCTCTGTATTGCCGTGCCGAGATGACACTGAATTAAGCTGTAATCATACTGTTTATTATATAAGTAACGGCGGATAAAGTCAACGGAATTTTCACTGTTGCACTGTAACGCCTTTTAAAGAATTTTCATAGTATATCACTGTAAGGAAAACTTACAAATTCCAAAAAAGGAGAATATACTATGGGTAAATTCTTTAACGGTAACGACTGCGGATGTAATGATTGCACTTGGCTCATTATTCTGCTTATTATCCTTTTCTGTTGCGGAGGCAACGGCGGATTCGGCGGAGGCGACAACTGCTGTTGGATAATTTTGATACTACTTCTTTTGACCTGTTGCGGAAACGGCAACGATTGCGGTTGCGGAGGTAACGGCGGCTGCGGTTGCTGAAATACATTAAGGGTGCCTACGGTTGCAGGCACCCTTTTTTCAGTCAGTTTTCTTTGTTTTTCTTGCTTACTGCTATCAGCAGTGCGAAAGCCAATAACGTAAAGGCAATAGCCGTTATCGGTACAATATCGCCTGTGTGCTCATCTTTGCTGTTACCGTTTGAACCGTCGGCTGAATTTCCGCCAGAGCTATCGGGAGTTCCGCCTGAATTATCGGATCCGTCGGAATTTTCCGTATCACTTTCGGAATAGGGAATATATGTGGTGCCTATACGGTCGACGATCTCTCCGATATCGATTGAAAGAGAGGTGATCTTGGAAACGTCGCTACGTCCGCACTTGGAGCATACTCCGTTTTCAAAAGTGTGTTCGCCCTTGCAAATATCGGAAGATTTAGCATAGGACTGCATATGCATAACGGTGTTAAGCATAGCCTTTGCACCTTTTTCAAGTGTTTCACGCTTGATCTCGCCCTTTGAAACTGCCACTAAAATTGTTGCAAGGTCACAGGAACCGGCAGGGTTACGCACGGTAAGTCCGCCGTTGATTTCTTCGATAATGCCCTTGTTGTTGTTCCAGTCACCTGCAATATATCCCTCATAACCCCATTCTTCACGGAGAATATTGTTAAGAAGGTCGTAATTTGCCGAAACTGCAACGCCGTTAAGGATATTGTAGGAACTCATAATACCCCAAGGATGAGCGTTTGTAACTGTCATCCTGAAAGGTTCAAGATAAAGTTCCCTTAAAGCACGCTCGGAAACTTGCGAGTCACTGCCCAATTTACCGCCCTCTTTTTCGTTACATACAAAGTGCTTAATGCATACGCCTATGCCGTAACTTTGTACGGTATTAACGATGGTTGTACCGAAAGTGCCCGTAAGGAAAGGATCTTCGGAGAAGTATTCGTTGTCACGTCCGCCGAGAGGATTGCGGTGGAGGTTCATACCCGGTGCAAGCCACATATCAACGCCTTTGGTTAATGCTTCCGAGCCGATAACGGAAGCGAAAACATCAGCAAGGTCGGTATTCCAAGTGCAGGCAATAATAGTTTCCGAGGGGAATGCGGTGTTACCGCAACTTACGCCTGCGGGGCCGTCAGCCATAGTAAAACGGGTAAATCCGTATTTTTCGCATACTGCATCGGATGCGCCTGCCATACCTGCGCCTACTCCGCCCCAATAGGATACGAAGAAAGTGGAAAGTTCTTCAACGGTCATTTGCGCAACAAATTCGTCAAGGGAAACGGTACCGTCGACAACTTGGGCAAGTTTGTAACCCTTGTATGTGGGATCGTCGACTTCTTTCTTCAAACTTAAACCGAATCCCGCAAGGTTGATGCTTGATCCGCCTGTGAATTTAATGTAGTTAGTGCCTTTTTTCAAATTTAACGTGTAAGCATCGTCGGTAAAGTCCACAAAACTGTACCAAGTGCTGGAACCGTTGTATTTTGTGCCTCCGTTTGTTTTGTCGGGTTCGTTTGCGGTAAATGCGGAAACGTAATTACTGTTATCCTGCGAAACGCTTACGGTGTAGGGAACGACCGAATCGTTCTTTCTTGCCTGACGCAAACCCATTTTGTATACGCCCGTTTTTTCAACGTCGACTTTATATACAGCATAAGCACCGGATTTCCACATATTGGCAAGAGAATGTCCGCTGTAAGAGTCCCAGGAAGAGCCGTTGTAGAGCACCGCACCGGTAGCGGTTTCAATATTGGCTACGTTTATTTCAAAGGGAGGATTAACCGAATACCACGTAAAGTCGTCTGCGGAAGAAGTACCGTAGGTAAGGGTGAACCGTGCCATATTGGGCGCCACTGCCGAACCTTTTGCGAATTTTATATAGTTTACACCCTCCGTAAGATTAAGCGTGCCGGTTGCGCTGATATCTTTAAAGGAATAATACGTGCTTCCGCCGGAAGAAGTATTGGGTACGGTAAAGGTAGAGGAAGATTTAGTGTAATTCGTGCCGTCGGAAGACGTGTAGATATCGAAAGAGCAGTTATCAGCAGTGGCAGAGCACCTGAGTGAAAGCGCATAAGCACCTGCTTTTGATACGTTTATCTTGTAGATAACGTAACTTCCGCTTTTCCACATTGATTCGAGGGCTTTGCCCGAATAATTGTCCCACGTACTTCCGTTATACAGTTTTCCGCTGAAAGAAACGACTTTCGCCGTACCGTTCTGTACGATTTCGGTATAAAGGGAAGAGTCTACCGTGATGACACCGCCTACGTCGGAGGGCAACTTTTCACTTGAAAGGGTAAAACTGTCGATATTGGGGTGAGAAGAACCCATATCGTGAATTTTAATGTAGTTCGTACCTGCCTGAAGACTGAGTTTTTGGGAAGATTCAAAGTCTTTAAGGTTGTAGTATTGGCTCAATCCGCCACTTTCTTCCTTGGTGTTGGTAATATTAAAGGTTACGGTATTTGCAAAGGAAGTTTTATTCGTTGAAGATGACATATACATCGTACCCGATGCAAAGGTGGCAACTCTTGCGGAAACAAAATATTCGCCCGCTTTTTCAACTTCTATTTTGTATATAAGGTAAGAACCGTCGAGATAAGTACTGGCTATGGCGTATCCCGTATATCCCGATTTCCAAGTGTTTGATGCAGGGTCATAGAGATAACCGGAACTGATTGCCTCCTTAGTGGGTTTTGAAGCAACGGTACTGCCTATTTCGATATAGTCTTCCGCTTCTACCGTAAGGGAAGAGTTCTCTTTAAGGGTAGAGTTGCTTAATACTTCGTTAAGGTTCTCGAAAGAACCGTTGGCAAGCAATCTTTTTTCGATATTGGTGGGACATTGGGAAGTAAGCTGTTCAACCTGCGTGAGAGAATCAACCGTTACTGTGCCGGCACTTGTTAAATTCTTAACCGAATTGCCTACGAAAATGTTGTAGTCGCCTGCTTCAAGCACGTAGCAGGATTTTAATCCCGTTTTGCCCGCATCGTCAAAGGAAGCCATATCGTTTTTATTAAAGGTAAGCGTTAAAACTTCGCTTCCGCCGGGAGCAACGGTGCGTGTCTTTTTAAAGGCGCAAAGTTCTTTTGCGGGCTTGCCGAGCACGCCTTGGGGCGCCGAAAAATATACCTGTACCACTTCTTTGCCGAGAACGTTTCCGGTATTTGTAACCTTTACTTTGACTGTTACCGTGTCACCCGACAGGCTGAAATCCTGAACAGCGGTATCAAAAGAAGTGTATGAGAGACCGTAGCCGAAAGGATAGTTTACATCAACGCCGAAAGTTTCAAAGTATCTGTAACCTACGAATATATCTTCGGTGTAACTCTGCTGAGGCGAGGAAAGAAAACTTTCGGTAGTGGGATAATCGTTAATATCTTTTGCAAAGGTAAATGTGAGTTTGCCCGATGGATTTACTTTGCCTAAAATAATATCGGCAATGGCGGTTCCGCCCTGTACGCCGGGGTATCCGGCAAAGATTACCGCATCCACGTTAATGCCGTCGCTGTTTTCAAATGCCCAAGAAGTATCTATGGCGTTTGAAGTGTTGAGCACTACAACGACTTTGCCGAATTTTGCCGAAACGGTTTTAAGCATATCTTTTTCGCCGTCGGTAAGATACCATTGGTCAACGGTAAAGTCTATACATTCACCGCCGAAACGGGAAATAAATACCACTGCGGTATCGGCGTTTTCCGATGCGCTTTGATACATAGAAGCATCGGGGGCATAGTCAAGAGTGAATTTGTTTATTCTTTTGCTGCCCGAATCGGTTGTTTTGGTAAGAGGAGTATTTTCGTATTTTTGTGACAAAGGCTCATAAAGGGAAATAAAACCGCTGTTCGCATATTTTCTGAATGCATCCAAGGGGTCTATTGTGCCGTTCGTGCCAAGTGCCCTTGAAGAACCCGAACCGAATGCTACAAAGCCTGCCTGTCTCGTCAGACTGTCAATGTTTTCGCCCCATTGGTATCTGTCAACCTGACCTTCGCCGAACAGAGCAACTTTTGAGCCTTTTTTCAGCGGAAGAGCATTGTTTTCGTTTTTTAGGAGAACAATGCCTTCGGATGCTATCAGTTTTGCGGCATCCGTACTGCTTATTGCATCAACTGCCGACACACTTGCGAAAGTAATGGCAGAGGATGCAACGGCAGCGGCAAGGACCAGTGCCGTTATTTTCTTTTTCATAAAAAAACCTCCCATAAATATACTGTTTATGACTTACAGTATAAGTATAGGAGATTGTTAACGGAAATTCAAGACAAATTGTTGACACAAGTTGGACAATAAGTGGCAACTTAACGGTTTGCCTTTCGCCAATCCGACGGAGACAGACCCGTAAACTGCAAAAAGACACGGTTGAAGGAGCGAATGGTGTTAAATCCGCACAGAATAGATATCTCGGTAACGGATTTATCACTTGAAGTAAGGAGTTCTTTTGCCTTGTCTATGCGCAAACCGTTTATGTAATTTTGGAACGTAGTGTTGAATTTTTCACGGAATATGCGCATGATATGGTATTTGCTTATATTGAGTGCTTCGGCAGTGCTGTCAAGTGTGATGTCACTGTCAAAATTTCCGTTGCAGTAGGAAAAGATGTCAACTGTGGCAACGGGGTGTTCTTTTTTGTCCGATGGAATGAATTTAACATAAGGTAAAAATTCAGCCGTAATAAGCGTTACATAGGCATTAAGCTTTTCCGTCCTGTAAGGTCCATCGGCTTTATGCACTTTCTCGGCACTGCAAAACAGGGAAAGAATCTTTTCAAAAGAGTTGCTGTCGGGAGTGATCACGGGACTTTCGGGGTTGGTAAAGCCGTTTCCGAAAGAAGACAAAAGGGAAGATTTTGCAATTGCAATATAAGCCTCGCAGTTTTCGGTGTTTTCGTACCCGTGAGTATGGTTGGGGAAAACAACGGAAAGGTCACCCGAATGTAAATTATACGTTTTACCGTCACAGTACAGGTCGGCTGAACCCGAGATCATTAGAACAATTTCGATTTCATCGTGTACGTGAGAAGTGAAATCAAGCCCTATGCGGTGGGCTATGTGAACTGATTTCCATTTTTCAAAAACTATCTTCGGCATAAAAATCACCCTTGGATATTTTATCATATAGGGAAAAATTATACAAGAAGTTTTTTTATTAAAAAGTAAAGGGAAACTTGACTGTAAAGACGTAAAGTGGTACAATAGAAAAAGAAAAACAGTAGTAAAAACGGAGGAAAAAAGAATGATACTTGTTACGGGAGGAACGGGATTTATAGGTTCCCATACCTGTGTGGAATTGCTTAATAAGGGCGAAGAAGTTGTTATTGTCGACAATCTTTTCAATTCCAAAATAGAGGTGCTTGATTCAATTAAAGCGATAACGGGCAAAGAATGCGCTTTCAGCAAGACCGATATAAACGACGAAGAGGGACTGCGCAATGTATTTTCAAAATACTGTATAGATGCGGTTATCCACTTTGCGGGATTGAAAGCGGTAGGCGAATCGGTTGAAAAACCCCATTGGTATTACAGTAACAATATTTCGGGCACACTTACTCTTCTTAAAGTTATGAAAGAGTTTAACTGCAAAAAAATAGTATTCTCTTCATCGGCAACGGTGTACGGCAATAATAATGAACCGCCTTTTTCGGAAGAAATGCCCACTTCGGCAACAAACCCCTACGGTTGGACGAAAGTTATGCAGGAACAGATGCTTTCGGATATCGCCGCGGCGGATCCCGAAATGAGAGTGGTACTGCTCAGATATTTCAACCCCATCGGCGCACACACTTCGGGTCTTATCGGCGAAAACCCCAACGGTATTCCAAATAATCTTGTGCCGTATATTTGCAAAGTTGCGGTTGGTAAATTACCTTATCTTAACGTTTTCGGCAACGATTACAATACCGTTGACGGCACGGGTGTAAGAGATTATATTCACGTTGTTGATTTGGCAAAAGGTCATATTGCGGCCCTTGATTACCTTAAAAGCAACACAGGCTGTTTAACCGTAAATTTGGGCACGGGTGTAGGTTACAGTGTTTTACAGGTGGCAAAGGCATACGAAAAGGCAAGCGGAAAAGAAATTCCCGTTAAGATATGTCCCCGTAGAGCAGGCGACATCGCTTCCTGCTATGCAGACGTAAGAAAAGCAAAGGAAACTCTCGGGTGGCAAGCCGAGTACGGCATTGATGAGATGTGCCGAGATGCGTGGAATTTCGCATCGAAAAATATGTAAGTCAAAAACGCAATAAAAACGGGATCTGTCCTAAATGGGCAAATCCCTTTTTTTGTACGGTGCTCTTTTTGCCCGTCCCTGCGATTATGAAAAAATAAAAAAAGGTCAGGGAAGGAATTATATGGTAAAAAATGAAAATATATCGCAGAAACGGGCGTTTTATAAAAAGAGCAACCGTAGAGTATATAAAAGTATCCGAAAAAGTATAAGCCGAAAACTTAACTTAAAGGGTATTTTCCAAACATTTTAACATCTTTTCCCCGTCGGAGTAAACGGTTATAAGGCGCATATCATCTACATCTGTCCAGTGCGAATTGTATGAAACCGAGTATACGTTTTCATTTTCCGCAATTTTATTAATTACGTCGATAAAGGCTTTAAGAGACTCTAAATTGTTATTCCAATCGATATTTAATTCTACCGTATCACTGTACTCTTCTTTAATTTTATCAAGGCGGTCTTCGGGAAACGATTTTTCGGTGAGCAATGAAATTTCGTCTGCGATTTCGGGATGATTTTTAAAATCTCCCTTTATTGTAAGCAGATCGTTATCAAAGTTAAAATCAAGACCGGTTTTATTTATCACAACCTCTTCCAACATCTCATTACCGTTTATATAGTGGCGTGCGTTGCCGTTGCTGTCCGCATAGAAATATTCGTATTTTGCATTTTTGCCGAACGTGTCCGGTATGTCGAAAAAATTGGGTGCATACATGCGTGTCCAACCTTTTGCTTCGATATATACGGTGTCATCGGTTGCCGATTCGTATTCGCTGAAATCTTTTCCGTTTACCGTTACGGTAAAGTAGTCGAGTGCGTCGAGAGCATAGGTGTAGTAGTTAATTGCTTTTTGATATTCTTTTGTGCCTGCGTTAATGGTAAGTTTTGTATGAATTTGATATCTGTATCCCATATTTTCGCTCCCTATAATCGTGTTTTTATGCGCTTTTAAGCACTGTTTTTTTTACGGGTATATATTACCGTAAACAGAGTCCCGTAAAAGGGAATTGAAATAATTTTAAGGACTTTTTTAAAAAAGCGAAAAACATATTGCAAAAAAAATCGGCAAGCGCAAATTTCGGCAAAAAATGCGTTCTTTTTACAAAACTTGTTGCAATTTGCATTAAAAGTGGTATAATATCAGCACGAAAGAAGTGCATTTAAATGCAAATATACGAAAAGTAATAAAAGTTCAACGGCAGAGATTTGCAACCCGTGCCGTCGGACGAAAATATATATAAACCAAGGAGGATGACACTATGATAACGTGCCCTAAATGCAACAAAGAATTAAGTGACGGAACTAATTTTTGCGACAGTTGCGGTGCACAAATTCCCAAAACGGTATTCTGCTCCGCTTGCGGAGAGTCCACCAATCCCGAATTTGCGTTCTGTCAAAAATGCGGTGCTCCGTTAAATAAAAACGTTGCAACAGAAACACCCGTGCAGGAAACACCCGAGCAGGAAATACCTGCAAAAGAAAAAGCGAAATTTCCAAAGAAAACCGTAACCTTTGTGGCAACTGCCGTGGCGGCGGTTTTGGTATTGGTACTTTTGTTTAGCCTGATTTTCGGCGGAAACAGCCAAAAAGGTTACGCTTTTTACGTAAAAGACGGAGATATGTTTGTTGCCGAAGCAAAGAAAAAAGGCGATCCGTGGCAGTTGACCGAAAGACTTTCCAAAGATGTGGAAGCGGATGAATTGGCATCTTCGGGATATCAACTCGGACGTTTCACCACCGTAACAGAAGACGGCAAATACGTTTTCTTCCCCGATAAGATAGGCGACGATGACAGCGGATTTAATTTGTACTATAAAGAAGTAAACAAGCCTAAATCCGAAGCGATAAAAGTGGATTCGGATGTAAGATCTTACCGCATTAGCAGTTCGGCAAAACTTATCACTTACGTTAAGGGCAGTGACAAAAAACTTTATCAGTGCAAGATAGGTAAAGATTCAGCCGAGAAAATCGCAAGCGATGTTGATACGTATAGCGTTTCGAAAGACGGCAAGAGAATATACTACCACCGTAACAGAAGACGGCAAATACGTTTTCTTCCCCGATAAGATAGGCGACGATGACAGCGGATTTAATTTGTACTATAAAGAAGTAAACAAGCCTAAATCCGAAGCGATAAAAGTGGATTCGGATGTAAGATCTTACCGCATTAGCAGTTCGGCAAAACTTATCACTTACGTTAAGGGCAGTGACAAAAAACTTTATCAGTGCAAGATAGGTAAAGATTCAGCCGAGAAAATCGCAAGCGATGTTGATACGTATAGCGTTTCGAAAGACGGCAAGAGAATATACTACCTTAATTCCGAAGAGGCCGTTTATTTGATAGACGGCAAAAAGGAAAAAGAAAAGATTGCAAGCGACATTACCGATATCGTCTATACAAACGATGATTTAAGCGTACTGTATTATATAAAAGACGAAACGCTGTATAAACAGGTTATCGGCAAAGATAAGGAAAAGATCGTTTCGGATATAAATTTCGTTGTAAAAGTATACGAATCGGGCGAAGTTTACTATGTAAAGAACGCCGACAGCGATGCTTCTCTTATGGATTTCGTTGACGATGATATGAAAGCAAAAGACGATGCGATGACCGAGCCTAAATATCCTACGTATCCCGATGCACCCAAGTATCCCTCGTACTCTGATTACGGCAACTATGACGCATATTCGGCGGCATATGACGAATATAAAAAAGAGTACAACAAGTGGCAAGAACAGTGCGACAAAATGAGAGAGGAATACAGCCAAGCCCGTTCCGCATACTACGAAAAGCAGACCCGTGACAGATTAAGGGAAAACATCAAGGAAAGATCCTTTGAGTACACAAGTTACACTCTGTGCTACTATAACGGCAAAGAAGAAAAGATAATTACCGATTCGGCATCAGGTTCAATGCGCTCAAAATACACAAGCGCATCCGATAAAGCGGTTGTTTCTTACGATGCATACAGTTTGGATTCCTTTGAAAAAGTAAAGTTGTCCGAAATTTCAACTGTAAGCGAAGTTCAAAGTGCGGTAGAAAAAGCGTATGATTCCTCCAAGGAAAAATATATTGCAATCAAGGAAACTCCCACGCTCATCGAGCAGGAAAAGGAGATTGTAAGTATCAGAATGAATTCCGAGGGAACCGTTGCTTACTACGTGGATAACGCAGACGATGACGGGCACGGCGACCTTTACTGTGTATCGCTTAATAACAAAGTGGGAACTCCCGAAGTTTACGATACCGATGTTTACGGTGGCTTCTACTACTTTACAGAAGAAAACGATATCGTGTATTTTAAGGATTACAAAGAAAGTTCCGGCGATATGTTCATAAGTAAGAACGAGATTGACTCCGATGTGTATATTTATTCCATCGAAATGTATTCCGATATGGGTAAAACGTTCTATATGGCAGATTGGGACAGTAGTAAATCTTACGGAACATTGAAAGTTTACAACGGCAAAAAAACCGAAACAATTGCTGACGAAGCAAGCGATTTCTATGTTCTCCCCGATGGATGCGTGCTCTTTATGACCGAGTTCAGCACTAAATACTATAAAGGCGAACTTCACGTATGGAATAACGGAAAAACAAGAAAAATCGGCGACGACGTTTCCTGTATAGTTCACGCTACATATTTAAGTGAAGATTGATAGGTATTAAAATCACAACCACCCGTTTGACGGGTGGTTGCGGTTTTAATGGACGATAATATAAATTAAAGATCGAAGCAATATGTGAACTTCCTTTTTCTGACACAATTATACATCATAAAAAAGATATGGATATATCTTCGCATATGCAAGAAGCAGACTGTGATTTTGATTGCAAATTTATATGTTTTTGGAATATATTATAGAAGTGAAATACAATAAAGTCAATGATTCGGTACTGATTGCAATGCTTCAAAATTACCCCTACGTCCGTAACACCGCCCAAACAAACAGAGAATATGCAAAACGGGAAAACGCAAAATTACGGCAAAAAAGACGGTGATTTTAAAACCGTTTGTATATTTCGGTAATTGCATTCTTGTTTTTCCTGTGCGGAATGATTTTGCCGACTGAGTACTTTAAGTAAATAAAAAGAAAGAATATGACGGAAAAACGGGTAAAATATAATCTTTGGTGACTGACAACTCTCGTGAAGTCGGTATTTTTTTAGATTATTAGGGAAAACCCGTAATATTCGATAATATTAACAACTGCACATATGAGCATATAAAAATAAAATGCTGTGTCGCTGTGCCTCTTTTGTATGCTTCATAAGGTAGCGTTTGATTGCACACGCAAAGGATAAAAACAGTATAATGACGTTTAGGATATACTGTATTTTAAATGCAAAATCGAAAAATAAGTACCGCAGTTCGAATGTTTGAGAAAAATTAAGTAAAATGTAGAAAAAAGCATCTCCTTTGTAGAATTTAAGGATGTGAGGATAATGAATATTTTTTTTCGGCGAAATCAAAGTAATTATGAACACCGTACTTGTTGCCGAGAAAAGTGCAAGTATAATTATACGCAGTGAAGAAGTAGCATCCGTCCAAATTATTGCAAAAATTTTTGATAAAACAAAGACCGCAAACCTCAAAGGTAAGCGGTCTTTTGATTTTATTCGGTTTCCGTCGGCGTGGGATCAGTGACGGTGGGTGTCGGTTCCGGAACGGGAGTATCCTCGGGAGCAGGTTCTGTGGGATTTTCAGGTGTTACGTCGGGTGCTTCGGGAGTTTCGGTCGGCTCCTCGGGAGACTCGGTAGGCTCTTCCGTTGTTCCGTCGGGACCTTCGGGAGGCGGAGTTTCATCGCTCGGCTCTTCGGGGACGGGAGTATCGGTGGGTTCCTCGGGAGGAGGAGTAATGGGAGCAACGTTGTCTTTGTTGCCCGACGGGTCTTCCTCGGGGATAGGCGTAGAATCGGGTGCGGTTATGGTGTGTACTCGGTTGTCCTTAACCAAGCGGTACACGTTTTCGTCGCACTCAATTGCAATGTCTTCCCAAAGTCCCGTTTCGTTTGAAAGAATTTGCTTTCTCAGTGACTGAATATTGATACGGCACAGGTCGGTTCCGTTGCCCGTGCGGTTCGTATGGTAGTAAAGCCATCCGCCGTTGTAAGCCATATCGGAACACAGCGTATCGTCGGTAAGTTTGTAAACACCCTCGTCACTGCGCTCGGGGAAGAAAATATACAGGGAAGCACCGTCGTTGACGTTGGTAAAGATGATATATCTTTCACCGCCGAAAACGTTATAGTATGCCGCAGGAATAAGCGGAGTTGCATTGCCGGTATCCAAAGTGGAAAGAGGTGCTTTAAAGCAGTTTTTGTCGGGATAGTATATGCGGAAGCACAGATCGGAATTGTAGATAAACGGCGTGTCCGTACGCACTCCCGTAAGGAGAGTGTCTTCGCCCGTTGTCACGTTGAAACGGCGTATACGCTCGCTTTTTGTTTTTGTGCCCAATGTGTAGTAGAAATTACCGCTGTGGTAGAACAAACTTTGTATATCGCCTCGGCGCATAAGTTTTTTTTCGGTACCGTCAAAGCGTATGGCGTAGAGAGAACCGTTTTCCGCCAAGGAAGAATAATACAGCCAATCGTTTACCGCAAGAACAAAATCGCTTGTATCGCTTTCCGCAATTTTTGCCGAAGCACTGCCGTCACAGGCGGTTTTCATCAGATGTCCCGCTTCGTCAAGGTTGGAATAATAAAGCCAACCGTCGGCATAGTTAAGGTTTTTTGCACGGCAGGAAGCAAGTACTTTTCTTTCGCTGCCGTCGGGACGGGAAGCGCAGACGGTGTTATCGGTGGAATTTATATAGTAGAGCCAATTACCCACAAGCACGGTGCAACCGTTATTTTGCGCATTAAAGGCATTTGTTCCGAGAGTATCAAAATTTTCAAACGAATCTTCGGTCAGTTGCTCCAAACCGTAAAGGTCGGCAATAATAAGGGGATCATAATTGTTTATACGTGTGTATTCGCTCTTTTTTGAAAAACTTTGGTATTTTGAGGCTTTTCCGCCCTGCAATTCCAAGTGCAAATGAGTGTCACCATCGGGTTCACCCGCACTTCCGCCGTAGCCGAGCAAGTCACCTATCTTCACTTCTCCGCCGTTTTTAAACAGAGTATCTGCCGGAGTTACGTTCTCGCCGTGAAGTATGAGCAGTGAGATATCGTTTTCTTCATCGTAGATAATGATCGTATTGTAATCGTCGTTTTCACCGGCGTATATTATCTTGCCGTTCACGGGTGAATAGAAAGGTCTGCCAGAACGTGTATTGATATCAACGCCTGTGTGGAGATATCCCTCCAAAAGTCCTGCGGTGTGGGAATAAGTTGTAAGATAACCCTGCACGATGTAACCGTATTCGGTACCGTAATAGGACGTTTTTCCGCTGCGGAAGAGGTTGGAGGCAAGACGCACCGCTCTGTCTTCTTCCAACGAGGGATCTTCTTTATTATAGAATAAAAGGTCGTCGTACTGATCGGGATTGCTTTCACCGTAGATAATTCCCGGTACGTAGGAATACAGTTTGCTGCTTGTAACGTAACCGTGCTGGTCGGTAGTGACAAGCATAATATTACGGCAATCGGTATCGCTTATAATATCGCCGTCACTGATCTCTGTCCAAGAAGAAGCATTAAAACCCTCTTCGATTTCGGGAATCTCACCGTCTTTTCCGCAAACGTAATAACGGAAAACGGAGTCCGCATTGCTCCTGAAAATTATATCGCCCGTTTTATAAGGCGCTTCACTGCAACCGTAAAGCAACATACTTGCAGGATCTTCCAAAGATGGAATGATTATTTGATCTTTCGGACGGAGAAAGCGTTTAAATCCGTCGGAAAAAATGCCCGTAAGTATAACGGCAAGGATGAGTACTGCCGAAGTTACGGCTATATAGATATTGCGTTTTTTCATATTTATAATACCTCACAATACTGTTCAGGTTGTATTATACACCATTTGCCGATATTTTACAATACTATTTTTAGAAGAGATTGACAATGCGTGCCGTGTGTGGTAAAATATGTGCGTAAACAAATTTCGGAGGAATAAAAAATGAAGCATATTGTTACGGTTAAAACGCGTAATCTTTGCGCCAGCGCCAAAAACGGCGGTTGCGGTGAATGCCAGACATCCTGCCAATCGGCTTGCAAAACAAGTTGCGGTATTGCAAATCAGGCTTGTGAAAAGAAAAATAAGTAATTTGCAACTATCTATGCCGTCCGCAATCCGGACGGCATTTTTAGCATAAAATAAAGTTTTAAGAGGAATTTATGATACATCAGTATAAACTTGCAGGGCAAAACATAGTACTTGACGTTAACTCGGGTTCGGTACATTCGGTAGATGATATTGCCTACGATATTATAGAAGCATTTGAAAAAAAATCAAGGGATGTCATTGTGGAAGAAATATGCAAAAAATATCCCGACGAAGAAAAAATCGAGATCGAAGAGTGTTATGACCAAATTCTTGCGTTAAAGGAAGAGGGACAACTTTTCAGTGAAGATAATTTCGAGCCTATTGCAGGAGAACTTAAAAAGCGCACGCAGGGCGTTATAAAGGCACTGTGTCTTCACGTTGCCCACACCTGTAATCTTGACTGTTCCTACTGCTTTGCAAGCCAAGGCAAGTATCACGGCGACCGTGCGGTAATGTCTTACGAAACGGGTAAGAGAGCACTTGATTTCTTGGTGGAAAATTCGGGAAGCAGGCGAAACTTGGAAGTGGATTTCTTCGGCGGAGAACCGCTTATGAATTTCGATACGGTTAAAAAACTCGTAAGTTACGCTCGGAGCATAGAAAAAGAAAAGAATAAAAATTTCCGATTTACCCTTACCACCAACGGCGTACTTATCGACGATGACGTTATCGATTTTGCCAACCGTGAAATGAGCAATGTGGTTTTGAGCCTTGACGGCAGAAAAGAAGTGCACGACAGATTTCGAGTTGACCGTGCAGGCAACGGCAGTTGGGACAAAATAGTACCTAAATTTCAAAAACTCGTGGAGGCACGGGACGGTAAAAATTACTATATGAGGGGCACGTTTACCCACGCAAACCCCGATTTTTTAAACGATATTAAAACTATGCTTGACTTGGGCTTTACGGAACTGAGTATGGAACCGGTAGTGTGCGCAAAGGACGATCCCTCCGCCCTTACCGAGGAAGACAAGGTTATTGTTATGAAGCAGTATGAAGAACTTGCGGAACTGATGCTTCAAAGACAAAAAGAGGGCAGACCTTTTACGTTCTACCACTATATGCTTGACCTTGCCGACGGACCCTGCATTTACAAGCGAATTTCGGGTTGCGGAAGCGGTACAGAATATATGGCAGTAACGCCGTGGGGAGACCTTTATCCCTGCCATCAGTTTGTCGGTGAAGAAAAGTTTAAGTTGGGCGATATTTATAACGGCATAGACAATCATAAAATTCAGGGGGAATTTGCTTCCTGTAACGTATACAGCAGGGAAGAATGCCGTAACTGTTGGGCAAAACTTTACTGCTCGGGAGGATGTGCCGCCAATGCATATCACGCAACTGGATCGATCTGCGGTGTATATTCTTACGGTTGCGACCTGTTCCGTAAGCGTATGGAATGTGCCATAGCACTTGCGGTGGCAAAGGAAACGGAAGAATGAATTCGCCTATATGCGACTTTGTAAGAGAGTACGAAAAAAAGAAAACGGCAAGATTTCATATGCCGGGGCATAAGGGAAAAGAAAAACGGGATATTACCGAAATCGACGGCGCAGACGAACTTTTTTCGCCTACGGGAATAATAGCCGAAAGCGAAAAAAACGCATCGGAGATATTTTCGGCACATACGTTCTATTCCTGCGGAGGTTCCACCCTTTGCGCGCAGGCTACCGTTATGCTCCTTGCGCAGTATGCGAAAAAGTCGGGCAAAAACAATCTTATTCTTGCGTGCAGAAACGCTCACCGTTCTTTTGTAAATGCCGTTGCAATGGTTGAAATCGGTGTTGAATGGATCTATCCCCGAAAAGGCGGATATATTTCCTGCGAAGCAGATGCAAGTGACTTGGAAGAGAAAATAAAAAAGTGTGCTCCCGTGGCGGTGTATATCACAAGTCCCGATTATTTGGGAAATATTGCCGATATAAAAGCGATTTCGCAAGTTTGCAAAAAATACGGCGTTTTACTTGCGGTGGATTGCGCTCACGGTGCGTATTTGAAGTTTTTTGATCAGTATCCCACCGATCTGGGAGCGGATATCTGCTTTTCATCTGCCCATAAAACGCTCCCCGTGCTTACGGGAGGGGCGTATTTGCACATTTCTCACAGTGCACCCGATTTCTTTAAAGAAAACGCAAAAAACGCTATGTCGGTTTTCGCATCCACAAGTCCGTCATATCTCATATTGCAGTCTCTTGATAAGTTTAACGTTGAGGCGGACGGGTTCGGAAAATCAGTGAGAGCATTCAAAAAAACAAGCGATGACCTTAAAGAGCGAATAGAGAAGTGCGGATTTATTTTGACAGGCGATGAAACGTGCAAAATAACGCTTTTGACAAAGCAAAAAGGGTATACGGGCACTGAAATTGCGGAAATTCTCGAAAAAAACGGCATCTATCCCGAATTTTACGATAATGACGGGGTGGTTTTGATGATTTCGCCCGAAAATAATATGAGCGATTTTGAATTACTTGTTTCGACCCTTGAAAATATAAAAACCCGTAAAGCAATAGATATTCTGCCACCTGACGTGTACAGGGGCGAAAAGGCGATGAGCTTGCGTGATGCGATGTTTGCCGTAAGCGAAAATGTGCCTGTGGGCAAATCGCTCGGAAGAATTTGTGCCGATACCGCATTGCACTGTCCGCCGGCGATACCGATTGTTACTTTGGGTGAACGGATAAGCAAAGCACATATAGATGCCCTAAAATATTACGGTAAAAGCGAAATAAGAGTAGTGAAAGAACAGAATTTAAAGTCCGAAATTTAAGTTTCGGACTTTTTTTGTATTTGACAGGCTTTGTGAAAAGATATATAACTTGATAAATTTATTTTCGGAAGGATAGAAAAGTTGGAAAAGAGTTTGCGACGGATTTTGTTTATATCGGTTCCCTGCACGGTGCTTGTAATTGTGATTTTAATTGCGCAAGTGCGCATAAATGAGCGTAACAGTATTATGGATGGGTTGACACAAGAAACTATTGCACAAGTGCGCAATTATGCAGATGATAACAATATCAGTATGTCTGCCTATCCTGCGGAGTTGTGTGCGTTGCTTGAAGCAAGAGAAGAAGCCAAGGACTTTGTTCTTTCATATCCGAAAGAAAAAAATGTTAAGCACGAAGTGGATCTTTCGGAATATGCTTACTGCCGAGAAGTTCCCCTGTTTATGCAGTTTGATAAAAGGTGGGGATATATAAAGTACGGTTCAAACGTTGCAGGACTTACGGGGTGCGGACCCGTGTGCCTTTCAATGGTAGCATATTGGTTTTACCGCAGTAACGACGTTTCGCCCGATAAGATTATCGAGTTTGCCAAAGATAACGGCTACTGCACAAAGGGAAGCGGTTCTTCGTGGACACTTATAAGCAAGGGTGCGCAAGAAATCGGATTGTGTGTAGACGAGTTGCCGTTAGACGAAAATATTATGGTAACAAGCCTTAAAAAGGGAAAGAAGATAATACTTGTAATGGGCGCAGGCGATTTTACTTCAAGCGGTCATTATATAGTTGTGACGGGTTATGACGGCGAAGCCTTTACCGTAAACGACCCATACAGTATTGAAAATTCTTCCGTTACGTGGACGTATGAGCGCATAAAAGGGCAGATAAGAAACATATGGGCGCTTTGGAAAGAGGATTAAGAAAAGGCGGGAACTTAGACGGGAACTTATCGGTTCCCGTCTTTTTTCGGACTTGTGCCGTAATATTCTCGGTAAATTCTGCAAAAATAACTTGTATTGTTAAAATCGCAGGATTTTGCCGTGTCGGAGCATTTTCGGCAAGGGTCGGCAAGCATAATACGGGCGTGTTCAAGTCGTGTTCGGGTGAGCATTTCAAATACACTGTATCCGTAATCTTTGCGGAAATCACGGCAATGTTTTGACGTTGAGTACGGAAAAACTTCCGATATATCCGCAAGAGTTAAGGGTAAAAAATAGTGGGAGTTAAGATAGTCCTTTACTCTTTCGGTTGGGGAGATATTATCTTTTGCTGTACTGTCAAAAAGAGGGGAATAAGAGAATATGCTCTCGATGAAAGGACGGCACTGCTCTTTATGCCGTCAAATTCACGGTAAAATTTTTCAGGTTCGAAAAAAATTCCGTTGCTTTTTTTTAAAGGCATATTCCTTTTTGCCGAAAAATGAGTGTAGATTTTCGCAAAATTCGCCGTCATACCCGAAATACGATGCGGTAAAGTTTCCGCTTCTTCCGTAAGAATGGGGAACGTTCTTTTTTATAAAAAACATATCGCCTTTATTAAGAGTATAATTTTTTGAATCGGTTTTTAAATATCCGCAACCGTCGCAAACGTAAAATATCTGATTAAAGTAAAGTCCCGACGGGCGTTATACGGTTTCATGTAAGTGGTTAATGCCTATTCTTACAGGGTATATCGGGAAGAGATTTTCCTGATTGAATATTGGGAAGATATGCACGAAACGCGGACTTTCGGCGAAGAATATATAGGCAAACCCGTACATACGTGTGTGTATACCGCGGCTGATGAAACGGTTTTTTATTTAAACGGCAGTGAAGTGGCACGCTCAAAGCCTTATAAGGCAATAGCCGTTGCGGAAATTCCATATTTCCGAAGTTCTTCGGATGTTTCGGTTTACTGCAAAGTTTCGCAAGAATGATACACATAATGAATGCATTTTATCACTGTATGCAAAATTTGCACTATCTCGTTTATTCAATAAAGCATTTCGGAATTTTGACGAAAAAC
>CAZBLS010000015.1:0-23476 GCA_964492705.1 uncultured Oscillospiraceae bacterium
CATTTTCCCCTATCCGTCAAGAAAAAAACCGTTGTAAAAAAGCCTGTATTATGTTAAAATTATGCAAAAGGAGACGTTTTAAAATGGATAAAGAAAATTTTGTAAAATCACGCAATGCTCTTTTGGGCGAAACTCTCGTAAAAACCTTTAAATCGGGCAATTTTGAAGCCTGTTACTGCGAAACCAAAGAAGATGCCTGTAAAAAAGCACTTGCTTATATTGAGGAAAACTCCACCGTATCTTGGGGCGGAAGTATGAGTATCTTTGAGTGCGGTCTTGTTGACAAACTGAAATCTGGCAATTACAAAACGGTTGACCGCAGTGAATACGAAGACGTCCGCCTTGCCTACCTTGACACTTTTAATTCCGACACTTACGTTATGAGTGCCAATGCGGTCAGTTTAACGGGTGAACTTGTCAATATTGACGGCACAGGCAACCGTCTGTCCGCTCTCTGCTTCGGTCCCAAACAGGTTATTGTAATCGTAAGCCTTAACAAAGTTATGCCCGACCTTGAAAGTGCAGTAAAACGGGCAAAAAGTATTGCCGCACCCGTAAATATACAGCGTTTTCCCTTAAATACTCCTTGCAAAACAACAGGCACTTGTTCTTCCTGTCACAGTGAAGACTGCATTTGCTCACAAATTCTCATAACCCGTTTCTGCCGTCCTAAAAACCGTATAAAAATCGTCTTCTGCGGCGAAAATTTGGGATTTTAGTCATAACCGAAAATTATATAAAAGTCAGTAAACGTTAGGCATTAGGCAATGATTAGCATATAATAAAACGGTAACTCCAAAAAGGGAGATACCGTTTTTGTTATTGACTTTTCTCCCACCGCAACGTATTTTTCTTTTACGGATATGTTGCTTTTATCCGTTACGGCGGTTTTTCCACCCGTCGTACGTTAAGGCAAAAATGTGCAGATCTCTCAAATTGCCGTTACTGTCCTGTACTCGGCTATGCTGTATGCTTTCCCGTTGCATACCCAATTTTATCATTAAGTTCACGGATTTTATCGTGTCGACGGTTTCGGCAAAAAACTTACGGACGTTTAATTTTTCAAATGCAAAGTCAATTACGGCTTTGCAGGATTCGTAAGCGTATCCCCTACGCCAAAAGCGTCGGAAAAATATTCAACCTATTTCATATACGCCTGTTTCATATCCGTTAAACAGAATATAGCCTATCACTTTACCGCTTTCTTTATGCACCGAAGCAACTGTGCCGTTCCGTCCAATGCGAAAGGATGTAAGAAAATCCTTTGTTTTCTCAAAGCCGTATGCCGGTTCGCAGTTCTTCATCGTTTCCTCATCGCCGAGGATCTCGTATAGATTTTTTGCATCTTCCGGTGTGAAATTGCGGATAACCGTTTGCAAAGTTTCAGCATACATATTCTTTCACCTCCGCATTTTTATATTACTTTTCGCCGAACAAAAATCGGCTGTCAAAAGCAAATCGCATCGGTCAGTCCTCTATTTTCAAATATTCAACGCAATTGTATTTATCCTTGCAATCATTTACTTTTTTGATAATATCCGAAAAATCGACGGTATAGTAGCGTGATCTGTATGCAGTTAATAAATTTGTATTCGGAACTTCCATTGTACCGTCACTGTACACAACAACGGTGTCCGAAATTCCTATTGAAGAATAATAGGGAGCCGATCCGAAGTAATCGGTAAACAAAACAAATTCAACTATATAATCGATATCCTTAAACAGTTCAATGTCTGTGTCACCGATTTCTATTACTCGGGTATTTTTGATTTCAAAGTACCCATTGTATTCTATATTACCTAACTTTCGATTGTAAATATCCGTCCATTCGGATTTCAATTCCCTTACCGCATCGTCAACCAACTCTTTTCGACTGTCTTTTTCGCAGGCTGTCGAACAAAAAACCGACACAACACACAGGATTATCAGCAACGCTTTTCTCATATTTATACCTCGAATTTTAACTGTTTCTGTTTTTCATAACAACCGATATTCCGGATCGTTATTATATCTCCGGCAAACATTATAGCACAAGACTTTCTCATTTGCAAGAATTTACTGTCCGCCTTTTTTCGATAATTTTGTATTCAAATTTCTTATTCTGCATATTTTTGCATAAACACCGTCTCCTGTTTCAACAGATATAATAGGTTTATTTAAAACAAACTTCACTCTCCGAAAGATCGCTTACCGACTGAAAATCGCATAAAAAAAGACCCGTAGCAATTGCTACAGGTCTTTTGGGGTGGAAGTTGATGTTTTAAATCCGAACCCACCGTGTTCGGATTATACTCTAATGGTGGAAGTTGACTCCTTAAATCCGAACCCACCGTGTTCGGATTATACTCTAATGGTGGAGGCGAGGGGAGTCGAACCCCTGTCCAAAGAAGCGGAAATAAGGTTTTCTACGAGCGTAGCCTGTTTTATAAATTCCCCTTTGCCGATGCAAGCAGGCAAGCCTCGGAAAAGAGTAGTTTCATAAATTCATCGTGACGGCAAAACTTACGTCACTGACGTTCACTGCGTATTTGGCGTCACTTTTCCTGCCCGCAGTATGCAGGGAGTGACGGCAACCGCAATTAAGCGGCTACTAAATTAGTTCTGTTATTAGCGTTTATATTTACGCCCGAGTTTTTTCCGTGCCCTCGGAATCACGGCTCGCTTACCCTACCACCGAACAACCCTGTCGAAACCTTTACGCCCCCGTATATGCGGAAAAATTTCCGCTTATTTTTCCCAAAGGGATTTAAGGAATTTAACCGATTCGTTCATCCACGGATAGGTATAGTGATTTTCTTTCAAATCGTTTGTGGTGAAGCTTCCCGTAGCCAGACCGTGCCAGCCATAGGGATATATATGCATCTCGAAAAGCACTTTGTTTACCGCAAGTGCGTTGGCAAAAACTATGCTGTTCCTAACGGGAACACAAGTGTCTTCCGCCGTATGCCAAATAAACGTAGGCGGAGTATCTTCGGTAACGTGATTTTCAAGCGACATCTTTTTATAAAGAGGTGCTTCCCTGTCGGTAGTTCCCGAAACATTCTGTATAGAACCCAAATGTGAAAACGACGGATCCGCCGTAATTACGGGATAACCTAATACAAGTGCATCGGGACGAATTTCTTCCGCCTTAACTTTTAATGCATCGCATACAAAAGGATCGTTCCAAAATACGCCCAGACTTGCAGCCAAGTGACCGCCTGCGGAATATCCGTTAACGGCAATTCTGTTCGCATCTGTTTTCCATTCGTTTGCGTGCAAACGGATATACCTGAGTGCCGCCGCCGCTTCCATAAGCTGTTGCGGAAAATGCTCGGGTGTAATGCTGTAATCCAAAACAAACGCATCAAAGCCCTCACTGAGATATTTATACGCAATCCCCTCGCCCTCTCTGTCGTGAGAAACAAAGCCGTATCCTCCGCCGGGGCATATAAGTATTGCGGGTTTAGTCCTGTTTTCGGGAGCATTTCGTTCAAAAGTTTCGGCAACAAAACATTCAAGTGTTACATCCTGTTTTGAAGTAAGCCCCTCAAATTCTTTTTTCAAATCAACCTTAAAGTGCTTCATTTAATTCACCTTCCGTTTTTCATCGTGCGTTCGATATCCCGTTTTATGTCTTTTATCGCCGCATCTTCTCGCTTATCGTGAAGTTTCTTACCCTTTGCCAAAGCGACTTCAATCTTCACCCTACCGCTTTTAAGGTATGCTTTTGTGGGAATAAGCGTGTATCCGTCAGCCTTAACTTTGCCGTAAAGCCTGTCAATCTCTTTGCGGTGCATAAGAAGTTTACGGGTACGTAACGGGTCTTTATTAAAGATATTTCCCTGTTCGTAAGGGGAAATATGCATTGCAAGCACATACATTTCTCCGCCCCTTATGATAATATGGCTGTCTTTAAGGTTTGTTTTGCCCTGACGCATAGATTTTACTTCCGTACCGCACAGTTCTATGCCTGCTTCAAAGGTATCTTCTATAAAATAATCGTGTCGTGCCTTTTTATTTTCGGCAATTATTTTTATTCCCTTATCCATACGCATCTCCTAAACTATACAGTATATTACAATCATTTTGCCTAAAAGTCAAGTTAAAAGTTCAAATTCCGCTTTCCCCTCAGGGATATTTACGTTTATTATGCGGATTTTTACACTGTCTCCCAAAACTATGTCTCTTTGGGGCGATTTCAAGGCAAAAGCATCCTCATCATACTCGTAATATCCGTCGATTTTGCCGATGGGAATAAACCCCTCGCAGGTATTGGGAAGTTCGGCATATATTCCGTAGGCAGTCACTCCCGAAACCGTTGCATCGCTTTCAAAACCGATACGCTTGCTCATATACTGTGCTTTGCGGATATCGTCAATATCCCTCTCGCAGGAAACGGCATTTATTTCCCTATCGGTACATAAGTCGGCAATATGTGATGCTTCCCGTGCAAAATTTTCCGTCATCCTTTTATTATTTTCAAAAGACCAATGCAATGCACGGTGCACCGCAAGGTCGGGATACCGGCGAATAGGTGAAGTAAAATGAAGATAACGGTCAAAAGCAAGCCCGAAATGTCCGTCACAGGTTGACTTATACTTTGCCTTGCTCATAGACCTGAGCGCCGCCTTTTTAAGCAGATTTTCTTCATTTTTCCCCTGCGCTTCACTTAATATGCGGGCATAATCGAGAGTTGTAGGCTCTTCCGGCAACGAATAGCCGAGCATTTCCGAAATACGCTTAAAAACTTCCGTCTTTTTCTTTTCGGGAGGCTGATGTACCCTGAATATTCCCGGGATATTCTTTTCCTGCAAATGCTTTGCCACGGTGCGGTTTGCCGCAAGCATAAATTCTTCGATCATCCTATTGGCAATGCCCATTTCACGGGGCAATATCTCTTTCGGAAAGCCGTCTCCGTCAAGAATAATGTTTGCTTCGGGTAAATCGAAATCTATTGCGCCCCTCTGTGCGGAATTTTTAATAAACACTTCGGTAAGTTCTTTCATTAAAAGAAGCATACCGAAAATATCGGAATATTTCTTTCTTGACGGCGACGACGGATTTTCAAGCATTTCCGTCACCAAAGAATAAGTCAGCCTATGCTTACTGCGTATTACCGAGGGTTGAATGGAATAATCGCATATTTTTCCTTGCCGTGAAACTATCATAAAGCAAGAAAGCGTAAGTCTGTCCTCTCCCTCATTCAGGGAGCATATGCCGTTGCTGAGTTTTTTGGGCAACATCGGGTAAACTTTGCCCGGAATGTATACGCTTGTACCCCGTTTTCTCGCTTCCGTATCGAGAACGTCGCAATAGCGCACATAGTGGGAAACGTCCGCTATATGCACGCCCAAAAGATAATCTCCGTGCTCGGTCATTTCAAGGGAAACCGCATCGTCAAGGTCTTTCGAATCTTCTCCGTCGATCGTTACGGTAACTGTCTTTCTTAAATCAAGTCTGCCTGCAATATCTTCTTTTGTGACACTGTCCGGAATGCTTTGGGCATATTCGGTAACCGCTTGGGGAAATTCTTCTTCTATCCCGTATGTGCGCAGTACCGCTTTTATTGCGGTATCATCATCTTCGCCCGAGCCTAAATTCTCTTTTATCCTACAAGTTCCCTCCGACCTTTCGGTTGAATATGACGTAATATACGCAAAAACTTTGTCCCCGACTTTTGCTTTGTTTTTTTCGCCCTTGGGCAATAAAAATGCATAGTGAATACGCCCGTCATCGGGCAAAACGTAATTTAAGCCGTCTTGCTTGCATACCGTACCCACAAATTCCTTTGTACCGTGCTCCAATATTTCCTTAACTTCGCACTTATTCCCTCTTATTTGAACGAGAACCCTGTCGCCGTGCATTATTCCGGCTGAATATCCGTGGGCGATTTTTATATCGTTTTCAAGTGTTTCGGAGGAAAAAAAGTCCACTCCCGAGTAAGTTCCGCATACTTTCCCCTCTATCAGTCCGCCTATCGCGGGCAACGAATAAAGTTTTCCCTGTTTTACAGCCTTTCCTCTCTTTACCAGCCCGTTTAAAACGGACGTTATCATTTTTGTCTGCCCTTTATGCAAATGCAATGCAGACGCAATATGGGAAGCGGTAACGGGTCTTTGGAAATTTTCGAGTATTCTTTCTGTTTCTTCTATTATATTCATCGTATCTCCTAAATAAAAAAAGCGTTTTGCCCTAAAAAAGACAAAACGCAAATATCCGTTGCACGAAAAATTATATTTCCGTAACTGCCACAGTGGCATATGCTTCGGTATCGGTACTTGATTCTTTTGCTTTGGCGGAATCCATAGCAAAAAGAACGGTGAGAACAAGACTTACGACTACAAAAATTATCGCAGAAACTTTTGTAATGCGAGCAAGTTTTTCATCGTTGGCAAGTTCTTTGCTTTTGCCGAAATAATTGTCACTTTCGCTTGAAGCGGTAACACCTGTAATACCTTCGCTCTTGCTTTTTTGCAAAGCAACCGAAACAATAAGTATCAGTGACAAAAGAATTATAAGTATTTCAAGAATAAGTTCGATTACAGCCATTTTATGAACCTCCGTAATTTTCGGTACGCTTGATTATAGCATATATACCTTTTTTATGCAAGCGAATTTTTTTAAATTTGCGTTTTTGCGAAAAACCGCCAAATTTTTACGTAAATAATTTTATTGTTGACAAAACGCATACGGGATGATAAAATATTACAAAAGTGTTACATTCGGGCATTGTTTTACCCTTAATTACGGAGGTTATCGGATATGAAAAAATTTTGGGCAACGTTACTGTGCACAGCGGTTACCGTACCCTGCCTTATAAGCGGTTTTTCCCTTACCGCAAATGCGGAATCCTATATGGCGGAATCGGAAGGATATTCCGTATACGAGATACAGTATATACTTAAAAAGTTCGGATATTTTACTTCCGACCTTACCGAATATTACGGTGATGCCACTGCCGAAGCGGTAAAGGCTTTCCAAAACGACAAAGGTATTGAAGCCACGGGCATTGCCGACGAAGATACTCTTGCAGCCATACGCGAGGCAGGCTGTATAGACGCAACGGTTGCGGTACGTACGCAATTAAACGTCCGTGAAGAACCTATGCAGGAAAGTACTCCCATTGATATATTAATGCGCGATTCCGCCGTATATATATATTCGGAAAAAGACGGTTGGTATCATATCGAAACCGAAAGCGGTCTGTTCGGATACGTACTTACAAAGTATTTAAACGTAGGTTCTATGTCGGGTATTCCGGCAACGGTTACCGGCGTATCGGATTCTGTTAACGTGCGTGAAAAAGCGGATATTTCTTCAAAAGTCGCTTTCAAAGCCGAAAACGGTGCTTCGTTCTCCGTAGTCGGCGGTACGGGCGATTGGTTTAAAATAAACAGCGACGGCAAAGAAGGCTTTATTTTCAAAAAATACGTTTCAATCGGCAATGACGGCGGTTCTACCACCACGGTAAGTGAACTCTTTACCGCTTGGAAAGGCAGTATCACCGCAAGTTCACTTAAAATACGCAGCGGCCCCAGCAAAGGTTACGGCACCGTTACCACTCTTTCAAAGGGCACAACGTTAAGCGTTCTCGGCGAAAGCGGTGATTGGTATTACGTTGAACTTTCCAACGGCACAAAGGGATATGCAAGCAAGGACTATATCCAAAAGGGAAGCGGTGTATCCACCTGTACGGTAAGCACTTCAAGCAGTAAACTTAACGTAAGAAAAGGTCCGGGTAAAGAATATGACGTTGTTACAACCGTAAAAAACGGTGAAGTCGTTACTCTTACCGACGATTCGTCATCTTGGTACAAAATAAAAACGTCATCGGGAACCGTAGGATATATTGACAGTACATATGTGAAATTAGGCGGTTCTCTCTCATCAAACAGTTCGTCCTCATACCCCAGCGGAACGTTTAAGCAAGGTTCGCAGGGTTCGGACGTTGTTACCATACAAAAACGCCTTAAAACTCTCGGATATTTTACGGGCAGTGCTACGGGATATTACGGTTCGGCAACGGTTTCCGCCGTTAAAAAGTTCCAATCGGCAAACGGTCTTTCCGCCAACGGAACCTGTAATTCTTCAACGCTTGAAAAACTTTTTGCTTCCTCCGCCGTATCGGCAGGTGCATCTTCATCTTCTTCAAGCGGAAGTTCGTCTTCCGTTCCCCCGTCGAACAGCGGTTCGGCAACGGGACAGCAGATTGCCGCTTATGCACAGCAATTCTTGGGCAGACCCTACGTTTTGGGTGCCAACGGTCCCAATGCATTTGACTGCTCGGGATTTACCCGTTACGTATACAGCCACTTCGGCATAAATCTTCCCCGTACCGCTTACGAACAGGGTTACAACGGTCCGGGTACGAAAGTTTCTTCCATTTCCGCATTGCAAGTCGGTGACCTTGTATTCTTCAACACCGTTTCCGACTCCGACCTTTCCGACCACGCAGGTATATATATCGGCAATGGACAGGTTATCCACGCTTCAAGCGGATCTTCGAGAAAAGTCGTAATTTCAAGTATGTCAAGCAATTATTATAAAAACCACTTCTCTTGGGGACGGCACGTAGTTTAATGGACGGATTGGTTAAACAAAACGAGCGCATAGACGATTTACAGTTCAGGGGTCTGAAACTTATTCAGAACCCTGAATCTTTCTGTTTCGGCACCGATGCCGTGCTCCTTGCGGACTTTGCCACCGTAAAGAAAAACGCTGTTGTATGCGATTTGGGCACAGGCACGGGCATCATTCCCATTTTACTTTACGGAAGACACGGTTTTGTCCGTTGCGATGCGGTTGAAATACAAAAAGATACCGCCGAAATGGCACAGCGCAGTATGATATTAAATAACTTGCAGGATAAAATAACCGTACACTGCGGTGACTTGCGCAATGTAAAGGAATTTCTTCCATCCTGCGCATATTCCACCGTCGTATGTAATCCGCCCTATAAAAAAAGTGAAAGCGGAGAACACAATGCTTCGGAAAACCTTACTTTTTCACGGCACGAAGCCACCTGTACACTTGATGATGTATGCGCTTCCGCCTCATATTTGCTGAAAAACGGCGGACGCTTTGCCATGATAAACCACAGCGACCGCATTGCTGATATTTTTGAAACGATGCGCAAGTACAATATAGAACCCAAGCGTATCCGTCCCGTACAGTCACGTCCTCACCTACCCCCTTACGTCGTACTCGTTGAGGGCGTTAAAGACGGCAAACCGTATATGAATTGGGAACCGACACTTATTATATATGACGGTGACGGCAACGAAAGCAGTGAGATTAAGAAAATATACCACCGTGAGGAGAAAACTTAAATGCTGTATGTATGTGCTACGCCTATCGGCAATACAGAAGATATAACATTACGTGCACTGCGCATTTTAAAAGAATGCGACTGCATCGCCTGTGAAGATACCCGCCATACCGCACCTCTTTTAACAAAATACGGCATAAACAAGCCACTTATATCATATCACGAACATAACGAACAGTCCCGTTCGGAACAGATAACAGAAAGACTTAAAACGGGCGAAAATATCGTTCTCGTATCCGATGCCGGTATGCCCTGCATTTCAGACCCCGGATACGTGCTTGTATCAAAGGTTCGGGAAAAAGGTCTTCCCGTAACGGTGCTCCCCGGTGCCAACGCAGGTCTGTGTGCTTTAATTCTTTCGGGATTTAAGTGCGACCGTTTTGTGTTTGAGGGTTTCCTGCCCCGTTCGGGTAGAGAGAGAAAAGAGCGCATAAGTGCGCTGACAGGAGAAGAACGAGCGGTTATTCTCCACGAAAGCCCCCATCATCTTGAAAAAACACTTGCGGACCTTGCAAGCGTTATGCCAAACAGAAAAATCGCCGTAGCAAGAGAAATTACAAAAGTCTACGAAGAATGTACCGTTTTTCCCCTTGACGAATGGCAGGAAAACCTGCCCAATATCAAAGGTGAATTCGTACTTGTATTGGAAGCACGGGAAAAACGGATTGAAAACAGCGACCTTTCACTGCGTGAGCAGGTCATTGAACTTACAAAAAGCGGAATGAACAAAAAAGATGCAATTAAACAGGTTGCAAAACAAAGCGGAAAAACAAAAAACGAAGTCTATATGGAGGCGTTGGATTTATGAGCAGATACAAATATCAAATGCATATGCACACATTCCCTTGCAGTGCCTGCTCACAGATGGACATAAAATCTTTAATCAGCGCCCTTTGCAACGGCGGTTACAGCGGAGGTGTTATTACAAATCACTTTATCGGCGGAAACACAGGTATCGACCGCAATCTTCCGTGGAATGAACTTATTGCCAAATACGAAAAAGATTACCTTATCGGCAAAAAAACCGCAATGAAATTGGGGCTTGATTTATTCTTCTGCATTGAAGAAGGCGTTGGCGGAGGAAAAGAGATCATCCCCTACGGCATTACGCCCGAAATACTTTACCGTCACCCCGAACTTCGAGGTGCGAATGCCGCACTTTGGCACAAAGTAATGCAGGAGGAGGGCTGTCTTGTTATTCAGGCGCATCCTTTCAGAGAGCGCAATTACATTACCTCTCCCGGACTTTTGGACGATATCGACGGCATTGAAGTGCACAATCAGTGCAACGATTCAAAAAACAACCGTGAAGCCGCCGAAAGTGCAAGAGGCAAAAACTATATTCTTACCTCCGGCGGAGATGCTCACACCGAAGACGTCCTTTGCCGAAGCGGTATCGTGACCGAGCGCAAAATCAAAGACGAAAAAGACCTTGTTTCCATACTGAAAAACGGCGAATACAAGTTGCTTACGGATTGATTTTATCTTGCACAATATATGTTTTATACACTTGTACTGAATATTCGGTTTATCTGTTTAAAATACGGCTTTTGCCGTATTTTTTTGTATAACCGATCTTGACGTTCATTGGGAACTTGGGTTGAATTCTAACTGCTTTTTCTTATTGATATCTCCATTTTTATTGCCAAAAACCTCTTTCCCCCGTCCTAAACAAAAAAATCCCGACTTTTAAAAAAGTCGGGGGTGTATATTACCGTATTAATTTTCAGCAACATTGTGGCAAATCACGTTTTGAAATGCAATATCTTCGTATTTCTCAATCACAAAACTCAACTACCGCTCTGCCTTAACGCAAAAGTGCTTTCAGTCAGTCACAGTGCTTTTTTTATTGCTTCCAAAAGGTCGCCGTATTCCTCAAATGCGGGAATGTCGGGATAATCAGCCTTAATTTTGTCGGTAGATTTAAACAAAAATCCCGCTTTGCTTGCCTGTATCATACCGAGGTCGTTAAAACTGTCACCCGAAGCGATAGTTTCATATCCGATAGACTGCAATGCTTTTACTGTGGTGAGTTTGGATTTTTCGCATCTCATCTTATATCCGACAATCTCACCGTTACCGTTTACTTCAAGAGTATTGCAGAATATAGTGGGCCATCCTAATTTTTCCATTAAAGGAGTGGCAAACTGTTCAAAAGTATCACTTAAAATGATTACCTGCGTTATCTTGCGCAGTTCATCCAAGAACTCCTTTGCGCCATCCATAATATCTATTTTGGCTATGGTTTCCTTTATTTCTTTTAAACCGAGATTATGCTCTTTCAGTATTTTTATCCTATACTGCATAAGTTTATCGTAATCGGGTTCGTCACGGGTAGTAAGTTTAAGTTCTTCTATACCCGTTTCCTTTGCAAAGGCTATCCATATTTCGGGTACGAGAACACCCTCCATATCCAAACATACTATATTCATACAAAAATCCCTCCCGAGTTTTGAAAACTACTTTAAGTTAACTTCCTTACCGTTGCTTATCTTATAAGCGTGGGTGCGTCCGTTTTCAAGTTCCATAACGAAAAGTTTCTTTTCAAGGGAATAACCGGTCATATTCATACCGTTTTTAACACGCCAAATATCGTTTGCATCTTCATCTTTTACTATAACGCCTTTTTTGTGTACCATAAAGATCATACCCTTTGCCGCTATATAAAAGAAATCAACAAAATCACTGGGCATAGGTATTATTGTGCGAACCTGTTTCTCTTCGATATCGAAAGCGATAACGAAATTATCCGCACCGATAAAAAGCATATGATTATCCGTTGCGAGAATATGAGGCTCCTTATTTGTGGCGGTAAGTACACCCAAGCCGAAGTAATCACCCGTTTCGGGGTCGGTTACAGCCACCATATTCCAAGCGTTTTCAGTGCCTTTTTTCTGCCCTGCAAAGACACTTCCGGCTTCACATTGAAGCAGATCGCTTTCCAATGCATCTAAATTACCGTAAGTTTTGGTACGTACATCCGTAGTGCCTAACGTAAAAATCATTACAATTACCTCTCATAATCATTTATATGTTTATTTTACCAAATATTGGAGATAAAGTCAAATCATTTGTTATTCAGGTCAAAGGTTGCTTTTTGGGCATACCCGCCTGCCTCGGATATTTCTTCGGCGTGTCCTTTATCTTTTTTACCGAAACGATAAAATGATTTCTGTCATAAAAATCCGACGGATATACATTTTCCACTTTTGCCCCGAGAATATCTAGGGCATTTTTCGCCTCTTCCGTCTCCTCTGCGAACGCAGGACCTTTCCACGCAAGCATATATCCGCCTGTTTTTACAAAGGGAATATCGTATTCCAAGAGCACGTTAAGCCTTGCCACCGCACGGGAAAACACACAATCGAATTTTCCCCTCATAGATTCGTTCCTGCCTAAATCCTCGCTTCTTCCGTGAACGGTATACACGTTTTCAAGCCCCAACCGCTCTTTAAGTTCGTTTAAAAATACAAGCCTTTTATTAAGGGAATCCACAAGGGCCACCGTGATATCGGGGCGTGCTATCGCCAAAGGAACTCCGGGAAAACCTGCCCCCGTACCGATATCCGCACAAATGGCGTTTTCGCCTATTTCCTTAAAATTCATTGCGGCAAGGCTGTCGGCAAAGTGCATATCGATGACTTCCTGTTTTTCCTTTATGGCGGTAAGATTCACCTTTTCGTTATATTCCAATAAGAACTCGCAGTAGTCGGCAAACTGCTTTTTTTGCCTTTCGTTTAACTTTATACCGTATTTTCTGAATGACGAATCAACCGAATATAAAAGTTCGTCCATTATATTTCTCCTTTTTCCATTGCCACAAGCAACACCGCAATATCAGCAGGCGAAACTCCGCTTATTCTGCTTGCCTGACCGATAGATGCAGGACGCAGTGTATCAAGTTTCTGCCTTGCTTCAAGCCTCAATCCCGCAAGGGATGCGTAATCGGCATTTTCGGGCAAACGTTTATTTTCAAGTTTGCGCATCTGCTCGATTTGAACTTCCTGTTTTTTTAAGTACCCGTCATATTTTATATCGGTCTCCACACTGACCGCATCCGCACGTGAAAGTTCGGGCAACACACCCACATATTTTTGCAGTTCATCATAAGAAAATTCCTTGCGTTTAAGCATATCTCTGCACGAATGAGGCGCAATGGGTTCTTCAAGACCTTTGCTTGCAAAGAGTTTTTTTGTATCTTCAAAGGAAAGTTTTGTTTTTTCAAGCAGTTTTACCGCATTTTCGATTCTTTCTTTTCTTGCCGAGAACTCCTCGTATCTTTCGTCGGAAACAAGTCCCACCTGTCTTCCGATAGGCGTAAGGCGCATATCCGCATTATCCTGTCGGAGTTTAAGCCTGAATTCCGCACGGGATGTCATCATTCGGTAAGGCTCTTTCGTACCTTTTACCGTTAAATCGTCTGCAAGTACGCCAATGTAACTTTCCGAACGGGAAAGTATTATCTGTTCCCTACCCTGTACGTACAGTGCGGCGTTTATGCCTGCAAGCAATCCCTGTGCCGCCGCTTCTTCGTAGCCGGAAGAGCCGTTTATCTGTCCTGCGCAGAACAGCCCTTTTACCGTTTTCACACCCAAGGTAGGATAAAGAGCAAGTGGGTCGATGCAATCGTACTCTATGGCATATCCGGGACGTACCATTTGCGCATTTTCAAGACCCGCAATACTGTGTATCATCGCTTCCTGAACTTCCGCAGGTAAACTTGAAGAAAGTCCCTGTAAATACTTTTCGTTTGTATACTTGCCCTCGGGTTCGATAAACAGCTGATGTCTGTCCTTATCCTTAAAGCGAACTATCTTATCTTCAATACTCGGGCAGTATCTCGTACCCGTACCCTTGATATTACCGCTGTACATAGGCGAACGGTGAAGATTATCAAGTATTATTTTATGTGTGCGTTCGTTGGTGTACGTAAGGTAACAAGGTTCGGGCGACTGTACTTCGCCCTTTGTGAGAAACGAAAAACTGTAATCCGTATTTTCTCCCCACTGCGCTTCCATTTTGGAATAATCAAGAGTATTTCCGTCCACTCGGGCAGGAGTACCCGTCTTAAACCGTTGCAGAGGAATACCGAGATCCTTTAACGAATTTGAAAGAAAACGGGAATTGACAAATCCCGAGGGACCGCATTCTCTTTCCCACTCACCGGTAATAATACGGCTTTTCATATAAACACCCGTGGCAATGACAAGAGCATCTACCCTGTAAACCGCACCGAGAGCCGTTTTTATGCCCGAGACCGCACCGTTTGAAGTAAGAATTTCCGATGCTTCGTCCTGTATAAGCGTAAGATTTTGCTGATTTTCAAGTACCTTGCGCATATAAAGCTGATATTCCATTTTATCCGCCTGACACCGCAGCGAATGTACCGCAGGCCCTTTGCCTGCATTTAACATTTTCATCTGCAATGCCGTAGCATCGGCACTTATACCCATCTGTCCGCCGAGAGCATCTATCTCACGCACAAGATGCCCCTTGCTCGTACCTCCTATTGCAGGATTGCAGGGCATAAAAGCCACCGCATCCTTTGTAAGGGTGAGCAAAACAGTTTTAAGTCCCATTCTCGCACAGGCAAGTGAAGCTTCACATCCTGCGTGACCTGCGCCTATTACCGCAACATCATATTTTCCGCCGTCAAAATCCATTTTTATTTTCCCACACAAAACTTTTTAAATATATTATCCACTATATCTTCCGTAACCGTTTGCCCCGTTATTACACCTAAATGCGTCCACGCATTGGTAAGGTCTATACTCATAAGGTCGGTGGAAGTACCCTTTAAGCACTCTTCAAAGGATTTTAATGCATCTTTAAGTGCTTCGCAGTGCCTTGCACTTGTTATGCAAAGTGAAGAAGAACAGTCATTGTCCTTTGCTTCCCTCTCCAAAAATTCCACCGCTTTATCTATGCCCTCACCCGTTTTGGTGCTTACGGTTATCTTTTCCCAATTTAAGGGAACGTCTATTGTTTCTTTATCGGCAATATCGCTCTTATTTAATATAAAAAGACCTTTTTTGCCTTGCATTTCACTTTTATCCAACCACGAAAAATCTTCATCTTCCGTAAGATCGGCAACACACAGCACAATATCGCTGTCGCTTGCGGTGAGTTTTGAACGTTCCACACCTGCCTGCTCTATTACGTCTTCGCTTTCACGTATGCCGGCTGTATCGTAAATATGTACCTTTACACCCGAAAAATCAAGTACTTCGTGCAAGGTGTCGCGTGTAGTGCCTGCAATGGGCGTAACTATGGCTCTTTCACTGCCCAAAAGCACGTTCATAAGTGACGATTTACCTGCATTGGGTTTACCGATTATTGCAACTTTAAGTCCGTCCTTTGTAATGCGTCCCCGATTGTATCCGTCGATCAGTTTGCAAACTTCACCTTTAAGGTTCTCTACCTCACGCTTTATTTCTTCCGCCGTAATATCTTCGTCTATTTCATCGGGATAATCTATACCTGCTTCAATCAGCGTAAGCAGTTCTTTGACTTTATCCTGAAAAGAACCTATCTTTTCGCCCAAAGCACCGCTTAACAGCCTCGCCGCCGCACGGGATGCGCTTTTGGTTTCCGCATCTATCATATCCCCCACGGCTTCCGCTTGTGAAAGATCCATTCTGCCGTTCATAAACGCTCTACGGGTGAACTCGCCGTTTTCCGCAAGACGGCATCCTTTTTTCAAAACCGCTTCAAGAATATCCTGCGCACAGGCATATCCGCCGTGGCACTGTATCTCCGCAACTTTTTCGCCCGTATAGGAAGAACCCTCTTCAAACTTAACACACAGGCACTTATCAAGTAAAACGTCGCCGTCGTAAACTGCGCCGTAATACATTTGGCGCATATGTTCCGCTCTTCCGCCGAACATTTCATCTATCACTCTGTGTGCGCCGTCTCCGCTTATTCTCACTATTGCCACTCCGCCTTTTCCGGCAGGAGTTGCTATTGCCGCTATGGTTGAACCGTCCATTTATTCTTCGCCTTTAAGGCTACCTCCGCAATTTCAATAATGTACATTATATACTTATTTTCCTCTTGTGGCAAACGGTTTTCTCTTTTTCACGCTTCTTTCGGTTTACATATTGAAGAAAAAGTTATATAATTAACCTACAAAGCCGAAAGGAATACAGTTATGTCCGAACAGAACAAAAAAACTTCTTTTTTAAACGGCGCATTTATTCTTGCCGTTGCAGGTATATTATGTAAAGTAATAGGAGCACTGTACAAAATACCCCTCAGGAATATGATAGGTTCACAGGCGATGGGCGTTTATACCACCGTATACCCCATTTACAATTTTTTGCTTGTGTTTTCCACCGCAGGCATACCTACCGCCATATCCAAATTGGTTGCCGAAAAACGCAACGGGGGCAATTATTCGCAGGCGCACAGGGTTTTTGTTTCATCCCTTAAAGTACTTTTTACCGTAGGGCTTATAACCACTGCGGTAATGCTTGCATTTTCGCCCCAAATCGCCTCGGCACTTGAAATCCGTTTTGAAGACGGTTCCGTTGCTTGGCAACCCGTTGCCGCAATTTCTTTCTCTCTGCTTTTCGTTTCACTGCTTTCCGCATACAGAGGATATTTCCAGGGAATGCAAAATATGACGCCCACTGCGGTAAACCAAGTTACCGAGCAGATAGTAAAACTTATCGCAGGATTCTTTTTTGCCAAAGTATTCTATGACCGTTGGGGTTACGTTATGGGTGCCGCAGGTGCACTCTTGGGCATTTCCGTTTCAGAACTTGCCGCCTTTGCCGTAATTTTTATAACTTACCGCAAAAAACGGGGTGATATCCTCGCCAGAGTGGATAGGGAAATATACAAGAATACCGACAGTTGCGTAAAGGCGTTGCTTGCCATTGCAATACCCATTACATTGGGCAGTGCGGCAAAATCCCTTGTTGACTCCATTGACTCACTGATGATAAAGAACATTCTCTACAACGATCTCGGCTACAACTTGGGGTATATTGATACAATATACGGCTTTTTGAAAAATGACTGCGGAACGCTTATAAATATGCCCTCGGTACTTTACGTCGCTCTTTCCATGGCGGTAGTACCGGCAATAAGCAGTGCGGTAAAGAAATCCGAAAAAGAAGCCGAAACCATCACTCACACAGCCCTTAAACTTGCGCTGATAATCGGTCTGCCCTGTTCTGTCGGATTTTTAACGCTGTCAAAAGAAATACTTTACCTACTTTACGGTTACGAGACTGAAACCTTTTCCGACGGCACGGTATTCGATTACACAAGTCAAATTCAGGCGGCAAGCACGTTTTTGTGCATTCTCGCATTCGGCGTACTTCTCCTTGCAATAATACAGATCACTTCGGCTATTTTGCAAGGCTCGGGAAAAGTTATATACCCCGTTATAAATCTTATTATAGGTATGGCGGTAAAGGTGGTAATAAACCTTATTTTCGTACCCAATCCCAAAATAAACATCTTTGCGGTGCCCGTAGGAACGATCGTTTGCTACGCCATTGCCGCACTGCTTGACGTAATTTGCGTTTTCCGCACGTTGCATATTAAACCCGACATTGTAAACGGACTTTTGCGTCCCTTGGGAGCCGTTTCCCTTATGTCGGCGACGGTTATGTTTGCAAAACTTCCCTTCAGGCATCTTCTTTCCCGTGACACTTCCGTTGCACACCTTGTAACCGTGCTTATAATAGGAATTGCCGCCATCGTTTACTTTGCAGGTCTTGCGCTGTTCAACGTGCTTGACGAAAACGACCTCGAACTTATGCCCGGCGGAGCAAAGATTCGCAAACTGCTTACAAAACTCAAAATAAAAGTACGCTCGGGAGAAAAAATATGATAACCGTTATAGGAACAGGCTTCGGCAGTGCCGAAAACATTACCCTTTCCGCTTGGAAAGAACTGCAAAGTGCAAAAAAAGTTATATTAAAAACCGAAAAAATGCCCCTTGCGCCGTTTTTAAAAGAAAATAACATTCCTTTCACCACTCTGGATCATCTTTACGAATCCTCTGCGGATTTTGACGAACTTAACGGAAAAATAAAGGAAACTCTCAATAATTCGGCTGATTGCGTTTATGCCGTTCAGGGCAGTGCCACCGACGATACTTCCGTAAAGTTACTTGTCGGAGCACATATTATCGCAGGCGTTTCCCTTTGCGATTCCGCAAGCGCATCCTGTGCTTTTTTCGGTTCACGCCGTGACGTTACCGCCGACGACGTAATTTGCGGATACCGTCCCTCGTGCAGAGAAAACACGGTCGTTTACTGCATCGATTCAAAATTTATCGCCTGTGACGTTAAGTGCATTTTGACCGATATTTACGGTGACGAGTGCAAAATAAAAGTATATTACGAAGATTTTAACGGCAATCCTTTTACCCGTGATATACTCCTTTACGAACTTGATATGCTTGAAGAATACAATCATACTTTTTGCGTTCTTCTGCCTGCGCAGGAACTGACCGCCCCCTGTAAGCACGGCATTAACGAAGTGCTTGAAGTCACAAACAAACTCTATTCCCCCGACGGATGCCCTTGGGACAGAGAACAGACCCACGAAAGTCTACGCCGTTTTTTAATCGAAGAAGCCTACGAAGTTGCCGAAACGGTAGACAACGGAGATTTTTATTCCCTTTTTGACGAATTGGGCGATGTACTCTATCAGGTAACGCTTCACAGCGCCATTGCCAAGGAAGCAGGCGAATTTGATTTTTCCGACGTTTGCGATGCAATAAGCAAAAAAATGATACGCCGTCACCCCACACTGTTCGGCAAGGAAGACGTTTCTTGGGACGAAATTAAAATGCAGGAAAAAGGACAGGAGACCGCAAGTGAAGTTTTGGATTCCATTCCCAAAAGTCTGCCTGCGTTACTGTACGCCGAGAAATTGCAGTACAAATGCGAAAAATCAGGTATAAAACACGAAATCGGGCAAAAGAATATAGATATATCCGAAAACAATGCCGGCAAAATACTGTTTGAAGCGGTTAATGCGTGCAGGGAAAAGGGTATCTCACCCGAACTTGCGTTAAGAACGTATTGCAACTCTTTTCTTGAAAAAGCAAAAGAAAAACTCGCTAAAAACAGTTAATTTTGCTTCATTTTACGTAAATAATTGCAATTTTCCTCAAAATGAGCAAAGTTTCGGCAACCAAATTGTTGACATTAAGTCCGAAATATGCTATCATAATCGGGATAAAAAGGCACGTATGCCTAATATATAATATATTTGAAGGAGTTAGAACAATGAACAAAGCAGATCTTATCAATGCATTGGCAGCAAAAAATGAAATTTCAAGAAAGGATGCCGAGAAAGCAGTTAACGGAGTTCTCGAACTCATCGGTGACGCTCTTAAAAACGGTGAGAAGATCCAACTTATGGGCTTCGGTTCTTTCGCAGTTAAAGAACGTGCCGCAAGAACAGGCAAAAACCCCGCTACCGGTGAATCCATTGAAATTGCCGCTCGCAAGGACGTAACTTTCAAAGCAGGCAGTGCACTTAAAGAATCCGTACAATAATATATTGCTGTAACACTTTACACACCGCCGATTTCGGCGGTGTTTTTATTTTTATAAAAGTATTACGGCTTTCGGCAAAAAGTGCTTTACATGTGTTCATTTTTATTGTATACTTTGATTAAATTTGAACACGGAGGATTATATATGCAATACTTTTCCACAGTAGTTGTCGGCATTATGACGATTTTTGCTCTTGTCGGCATTGTAGATTCACTTTTCCTTAAAAACAAACTCGGGCTCGGCAGTGAGTTCCAAAGAGGTATGGAGATGATCGGTCCCCTTTGCGTCGCAATTGTGGGTATTATCGCTCTTGTTCCCGAAATGTCTTGGGTTATCGAAAGAACACTTTCTCCCCTCTATGCAAAACTCGGGCTTGACCCCTCAATGGCTGTTTCATCAATACTCGCTATCGATATGGGCGGATTTCAACTTTCCGCATCGGTTGCTGCCGATCCTGCGGTAGGCTCTTGGGCAGGTATCGTTTACGGCTCAATGATGGGCGCAACGATAGTATTTACCATTCCCGTAGGTCTTGCCGCCATTCAAAAACAGGACGTTACCGCTTTTTCAAAAGGTGTGCTTTACGGTATAGCCGCAATACCTTTCGGTACTTTCTTGGGCGGTCTTGCAATGGGCATTCCCGTCCTCACCGTACTTAATAACCTTATTATCCCCACCGTTTTCTCGGTTATTATTATTGTTTGCCTTGCTCTTTGGCAAAAACAGACCACCGCTGTTTTCAAAGCATTCAGTGCTTTTATAAACATCGTTGCTATGGTAGGTTTAGGTCTTGCAATGGTTAAAGACCTCATCCTGTTGCCCCTTTCGGCAAACGGTCTCTTTAATCTTGACGAAGTACCCTTCTTTAACACTTTGGGTTCAACAAGCGAAGGTATCGGCGTTGCAGGCTCGGTAGGTCTTGTACTTGCAGGTGCTCTTCCCTTTATCGCCTGCCTTAACAAATGGCTTAAAAAGCCTCTTTCCGCAATTTCCCAAAAGCACGGTGTTACCGAAGCGGGTATTACGGGTTTCCTGCTCAGTTGTGCCAACAATATGGCTATGTTTGCCACTATGGGTGAAATGAAAGACCGTGAAAAAACCGCAAACACCGCATTTGCCGTATGCGCAGCATTTATAATCGGCGACCACTTGGCGTTTGCGGCCGCAAACGCACCCGAAGCAATTGCGCCTATGATGCTTGCCAAAGCCGTAAGCGGAATTATTGCCGTTTGCATCGCACTTATATTTACAAAGCCCAAAAAATCTTAAAAAACCGTTTATTAAGGAGTTTATTATGACACAAAACGAATTTGACCTGCTCTATGCAGTAAAACGTTACGGCAAATCAAGCGTACGTGACCTTTCCGAACTTACAGGTCTTTCCATCGGCTATATAAGCGAAAAACTGAGGGATTTTACCCAAGACGGACTTATTTCGGATGACGGTATATCCGATAAAGGAATAGACTCTCTTGCGCCATACAAAGTTAAAAATGCGCTTATTATGGCGGCGGGAATGTCTTCTCGCTTTATGCCCATTTCCCTTGAAAAACCCAAAGGTCTCCTTTCGGTTAAAAACGAAATTCTTATCGAACGTCAAATAGAACAGTTGCACGAAGCCGGAATTGAAGATATTGTTATCGTTCTCGGTTACAAAAAAGAGTCATTCTTCTACCTTGAATCCAAGTATAAGAATATAAAGGTAATCATCAACCCCTCTTTCCACATAAAGAACAATATCGAAACTATCAATCTTGCACAAAAATATATCGGCAACACGTATATTTGCTCTTCCGACGATTACTTTACCGAAAATCCTTTTACCGATTATGTATACCGTTCCTACTATGCTTCGGAGCACGTTACCGAAAAGACCGACGAATGGTATATGGAAAAAGATTCAAAGGGCAATGTTAAAAAAGTTCTCCGTTCCGGTAATGACGGCGACATTATGCTCGGTCATGTTTATTGGGATACCGAATTTGCCGATGCATTTATAAAACTTGTAAACAAGCACACCGAAATCGGTGACTACGACAGCGAACTTTGGGAACAACTTTTTGCCGACAATATAAAAGTTCTGCCTCCTATGGAAGTTAAAACTTATCCCTCGGGCGTTATTTACGAGTTCGATTCGTTAGAAGAATTGCGCCGTTTTGACACCTATTACGTAAAAGATTCCCACAGCAAAATTATGAAAAATATCTGCCGTGTACTCGGTTGCACCGAAGATATGATTACCGATTTCAAAGCAATTAAAGAGGGTCTTACAAATACTTCCTTTATATTCGCCGTTGAAAACAAAAAGTACGTATACCGCCACCCCGGTGACGGCACCGAAGAGATCATCTCTCGCCATAACGAAAAATGCTCCTTGGAACTTGCAAAGAAAATAGGCGCCGACCCCACTTACATATACATGGATGAAAAAGAGGGTTGGAAAATATCTTCATTTGTGGAAAACATCCGCATTCCCGACTATTCGAGTTTTGAAGATTCCAAGAAAGTTCTTGCAGTTCTTCGCAATCTTCACAAGCAGAATTTGCAGGTAGATTGGACATTCCGTCCTTGGCAGGATGCGTACGATATCGAAAAACTTCTCCGTGAAAAAGGTGAAATCGCCGTTCCCGATTTTGACGAACTTAAAGGCAAAGTTGAAAAATGCTACAATGCGGTTCAGGGTGACGGTATAGAGCCTTGCTTCTGCCACTGCGATACATATGCCCCCAACTGGATGCTTTCCGACAGCGGTACGGTACTTATCGACTGGGAATATGCCGGTAACGCCGACCCCGGTTGCGACACGGGAACGTATATTATGGACTCAATGTGGGATACAGATACTGCGGAAAAATTCGTGCGTGAATACTGCCTTGACGAATACAGCGACAAAATGCTGTTCCACCACTTTGCATACACCGCAATAGTTTCATACTATTGGTTCGTATGGGCACTTTATCGTGAATCCTGCGGTGGCGTTATGGGCGAATCTCTCCACAATTGGTACGTAATGGCAAAACGCTACTCTAACTACCTTTGCGAAAAATTCGACCTGTAATTGATTTTTTAACAGTTTGAAGCACCGTTTTCACTGTTAAAATCTTACATAAACAACAAATCCCCGATAGAAGCATTAAATTGCTCCTGTCGGGGATTTTTTAAAAAAAGCCAAATTGCAGGCAAATATTTTTACTGTTATAATTTTTTAATAAGACCGCACTTGCGCCTTTTTCGTAGATTTAGTTTTGCTCTGTCTTTTTGATAAATGTGACTTGAATAAATCCTTATTTTTAACCCTACTGTAAGATTCATCAAATACTCGCCGTTTTCTTAAAGTTCGTATTTTCTCCGCATTGCTCCACCCGAATTTTTGCTTTCGTACGTTTTTACAGCGCAAAATGTTTTAAAACCAATCTGTTCCTAAAAAATCATTTAACCGCAAGCACCGTTTTAGGGCGGTTTATATTTTCACTATGCCTTGTTTATAACAATCTCATTGAATAAATCATTATACCTCTCCCCTGTTATAACGGTCGGCTTTTGTCAATTTACTCAAAACCTATATTTTCTCCGCATTGAGCGACCCGAATTTTTGCTTTCGTACGTTTTTACAGCGCAAAATGTTTTAAAACCAATC